>DATEAK010000048.1:0-2183 GCA_035288405.1 bacterium
CCCCTCACTACCAGGCGAAGCGCCGGAGGTGGATCGAAAGATCGATGCACCAGACGCGGAGGTTCAAGCGTATCTTCAGGTGCCGCGTACCACGACTCTATTGCATCGATCTTGAGAGACGCCTTCGGCGGTGAGCGCCGCCCTGGGACAGGGAGGTCCCTGGGAGAAAGAGGGTGGTGGTAGCTCCGAGGGGGCGAGGCTGAAGAACGCAGACGTAGGGGTAGAGAGGTCGCTTGCAGGCGCCCGAACGGAGCTTCTCACCTAGCGTTCCACGGAATGACCACGATCTCGGTGGGTTGGGGAAGCTCCTTCTTGGAAATTTTGAGCACTCGTCCGTTTATCTTCCTGACGCGCGGGTTATCCCGTATGTATTCCTCTACCGCGCCATCCCACCAATAGTGCTTGGGGATGGCTATTTTCGGGTTCACCTGCTTCGTAACCTCCCGCGCCTCGCTGGCCGTGATCGTGTAAACGCCACCGGCCAGCGGCACCAGGAGAATGTCGATCTTACCGAGCATCTTGAGCTGATCCGGAGTCAGGTGGTGGCCAAGGTCGCCCAGATGGGCGATGCAGATATCATCCACGCGGAAGACAAAGATAGCGTTTTTTCCCCTTTGTAGACCCTGGCTTTTATCGTGGTAGGCCGGGACCGTATAGACCGAGACATCCTTAATGCTCATGTGGACGGAGCGCCAGTTCTCTCCGCCCGGCGTGAGCCCTTCGAGGATCGCCGGGCTGCCCTTGGCCATCCAGATATTGCTGTGGGGTCCGTGTTGGTGGCTGGTGGTTACGATGTGCTGGGGAAGCGTCGGCCAGGGCAGGTCGTTGCGCGTATGAGGATCGGTCAGGATACGGGTTCCCTTGGCGGAAGTGATCTGAAAGGTGGAATGGCCGAACCATTCGATGAGGATCTCCCCGGGGACGTTTGCCGCTACTCGATAGACGCGCGCTCCAACCACCTCCATCTCGTGACAGAAGCCCAAGGCTAGGTTGGGCAAGAGCAGAAGTCCCGCAGCGCTTAGCCAGATCAGCCTTTTGCCTTTTGACTTTTTACTTTTCAAACCAGCCCCCATTTCCGCCGCATCCACCATTCGCTACCCAGGAGCAAGAGGAGCAAAGTGAAAATCCACAGGGAGTTCCACAGAGGTATCTGCCGCCTCTCCTCAACCTGGGAGGGGGCGAAGCGTTCCAACTTTTCAGTCACCCGCTCCAGACTCTTCTCGTTCCACTCCGAAATCGGGATAAATTCTCCATGACTGGCATCCGCAATCCTCTGCAAAAAATCCGGCCGGGCTCTTCCGTCTTCGAGTTCGCCGAAGGGAAAGGCCGCGGTAAAATTCTTTCTGTCTCTTCCCAGGAGTTTGTCTGCTAGATGAGCCTCTGCCTCTAGTCGGTAGGGTCCTTCCCTGGTCGGAGTAAATTCAGCGCTGTATTGACCTTCCTCTGTTTCCGGAGCGTCCCCGATGGGGATTTGTTCTCCCTCAGGGCCGATTACTCGCAGCCGAACCGTGGCATGGCTGGCCGGGGTGAAATCGTCTTTTACCACCCGCACCTTAAAATCCATCTTCTCTCCCGGCGTTTTGGAACCGGTGATGGATGTTATCTGCACCTGCTCGAATGAAGGTTCCTGAGCAAGCCAGCGCACTGCCTGGCGGATCAGTTTCAGGTGATTTTGCGGGCTTTCTTTTTCGCCGACCGCTACGAAGTTCCAGCGCCAGAAATCGTCGCTCAGGAGGGCCAAGGTGCGCCCCTTGCCGAATTTCCCCACGGTCAATAACGGGGGACCTCCGCTGGCGCCGTCCGGTGCGGCCTGAAGCAACGCCTCCCCTTTGGTCCGAAGGACACGATTGAGGCTGGTCAGAGGAGGTATCTTCTTCCATGCCTCCTCGTTGGCTCGAAGATCGGGAACCAGACGAGTAATGGGGTGCGTTTTGCCCGACGCCGTCAGCACGCCGCGCAGGGCGCTTCCCGTTGAGAAATTCCCCTTGCCGTCCAGCTCCACCGGCAGGACCTCGCGCAATGGAGTCTCCGCGTATCCACCGCTGTCGAAAGAGCGGATTCCTCCCAGCATGGCGAGCCCTCCCCCTGCGCGGACGAAATCCCTGACCTTCTCCAGATAAAGGACGTTGAAGTAGGAGCGATAGGAAAAATCGTCGAAGAAAATCAGGTCGAAGTTTTTAAGC
>DATEAK010000049.1:0-6113 GCA_035288405.1 bacterium
CATTTCCTATCTCACTATTGAAAAGAAGGGGGAGATTCCCGACGAATTCCACGCGGCCATGGGAGATTGGATCTTCGGTTGTGACGTTTGCCAGGAGGTTTGTCCGTGGAACCGTTTCGCACAGCCGACTTCCGAGCCGGCTTTCCAGCCCAGAATGGAGAACCGAGCTCCGATCCTTTCCGACCTCCTTCAACTTACACCCCAAGAGTTCTCCATCCGCACCCGCCGGTCGCCGCTGAAAAGAGCGAAACGCCATGGCCTGCAGCGCAATGCCGCCATCGCCCTAACCAACTGCAGGCAGGGAGAGGCCACAGACGATGAGACCTCTCCCCCTGCCGGTGATCGGTAAGGAACAATGCTGAGGAATGTTCCGGATATTTTCGGTTACGGGTTCACGTACTGTTTGCGCAGCAGTTCGGCTACATCAATGGTGCGGGCAAACCAGACTTCCGGGTATCCCTTGATGTGTTTGAGCATTCCTTCTACGGCTTTAGAACGGTTCGCGCGACCTGAGATATAGGGGTGCATCGTGACGATGAACATCTTGGGCTCGCGTTTGGCCTCCTCGTAGAGGACATCAAATTCATCCTGCCACACCCAGAGGGCGTTTCGCGGGTTTCCGTAGGGGCCGGGGGCCACCGTGGCTCCACCCCCTTGGCGGCGTTGGGACCCGGGCATGTAGAGCTGGGCATCGTCGGTCGCCACGGTGTAGGGGATCTCCACCATCGTCTTGCCGTTGACCTTGAGCAGATAGGGGAGGTCATCGTTCAGGTAATCGCTGCGCCAGATGAAGCCGTTTTCCAGCAGAAGGGTGAGAGTGTTCTCGCTGGCCCGGATCTGCGGGGAACGCCAGCCCACCAGCGGTGCACCGGAAATGTCCTCCAGAACCTGTTTCGTTTTGCGGATGACTTCATTTTCCTGATCGCGGCTCAGCTCCCACAGGGATTCGTGAAGATAAGCATGGCCGCCGATGTCGTGCCCTGCGTTGCGTATGGCCCGGGTGGCCTGGGGGTATAACTCTGCTGTGCGTCCGGAGATCATGAAACTCGCCTTGACCCCGTTGCGCTCCAGGATTTCCAGGATACGCCACACCCCTCTGCGCCCCCCGTACTGGCGTTCCGTAAGCTCCATGTAGTCGGGTTTCCCGGTCGGCAGCACGGGGGTTCCGAGTTCAGCTTGGAAATCGAAGGTAATGAGGACGGCGATTCTCGCCTCGTTGGGCCAACGAAAATCCTCGGGGAGCTGGACCTCTGTGAGATTCGGAAGTAAATGAGACGTGGATTTGTTATCTCCTCGATGGAATTTCATATAACTTTCTCCTCTCTGAGATTTCGGCGATACTCCTGGACCCGCCAGGAGGCAGTGCTGGTAGCAAGAGACCGCCCTTCGGGAGTATCCTTAGTCACGTATTTGGGATCAGCGGGGTGCGAAACCGCGCACTACTTTATTCAAAACCAGCCAGAGGCGCAAGCAAGAAACGAGGGAGGAAGAGTCCGTATTCGGGCGAGCCACCAACGGCCTCCCTCAGTTTCCCAAAGGCTTCAGACGTGTAGGATTAAAGAAAGGCGGGTCTTTATGTTTTGCCAAATTGACCCAACGGGCACGGCAAGAATAGTCCTTGACTCCCCTCTGCAATTCCGTAAAATGTCGTATTTACACGGGTTTCCAAAGCCTGTTCCGCACCGCTGAACGTAGAGGCGGGTTTTTTTCGAATCCTAAGAGTGGAGTGTGTGTGGATGTTTGAAGCACTGAGCGGCCGTCTTGAGGGGATCTTTCAGAAACTCAGAGGCCGAGGCTTGTTGACCGAGGAGAACATCCGGGAGGGACTGAGGGAAGTAAGGCTCGCCCTCCTGGAGGCGGATGTCCATTTCTCCGTTGTGAAACGGTTCGTCGAGCGAGTTCGGGAACGAGGCGTCGGTCAGGAAGTGCTGAAGAGTCTCACCCCCGGGCAGCAACTGGTAAAGATTGTCCATGAGGAATTGATCGGGCTTCTCGGTGTGAACCATGCGCCGCTGGCCTTTGCTCCGCAACCTCCGACTCTGATCTTCCTCGTAGGCCTGCAGGGCTCTGGAAAGACGACTACTTCTGGAAAGCTGGCTCTTTGGTGCCGGGAAAAGGGACGCTCCCCATTGCTGGTGGCTGCCGACGTCCACCGGCCTGCCGCGGCGGCTCAGTTGGCTACATTGGGAGAGCAGTTAAAGGTGTCCGTTCTGACTCCGAAGCCTGGAGCCAAACCCGTTGAGATCGGCAAGGAAGGTCTTTCCCGGGCGCGTGCGGGAGCCCACGATGTGGTGATCGTGGATACCGCCGGCCGCCTTCACATCGATCCGGATCTCATGGAAGAGCTCAAAGAAATGGTGACGACCCTGCGGCCTCACGAGGTCCTTCTGGTTGCCGATGCGATGACGGGTCAGGATGCGGTCAACAGTGCCACCGCATTTCATCAGGCGGTGGGACTCACGGGGATCATTCTCACGAAGATGGATGGGGATGCTCGCGGAGGCGCCGCTCTCTCGATTCGTGAGGTTACGGGGCAGCCCGTGAAGTTTATCGGAGTCGGAGAGAAGCTGGACCGCCTCGAAGTGTTTCATCCGGAGCGCATCGCCTCACGAATCTTGGGAATGGGAGACGTCCTCTCGCTGATCGAAAAGGCCGAGCAGGTCATGGAAGTGGAGAATGCGGAGAAGCTGGCTCGCAAGATTCGGGAAGATGCTTTCACCCTCGATGATTTCCGGCAGCAGCTTCAGCAGGTGAAACGCATGGGGTCCATGCAGCAGGTCCTGGAGATGATCCCCGGGTTAAAGAAGCTCAAAGGGGTGCAGGCCGATGAGAAGGAACTGGTGAAAGTCCAGGCCGTCATCGATTCCATGACGCCCGGGGAACGTCACGAAATTTCCATAATCAACAGCAGCCGCAAGCGGCGCATTGCGCTGGGCAGTGGGACGCAAGTTCATGATGTGAACCGGCTGCTCAAGCAATTTACGGAAACAAAGAGACTCATGCGCCAGCTTTCTAAAGCCGGCCCGCAGAGCCTGGGGAAGATGTTCTCCGGACTGCGGGGGATGTAAAGATCCAGAAGTGCTGAAGGGTGCAATACCGTTGCACCTGAATTGAGACCATGGTCCTACAAGGGAGGTGAAGAGGTGTCAGTAAAGATCCGTTTGCAACGAATGGGTACAAAGAAGAAGCCGTTTTATCGAATGGTCGTCGCCGACAACCGGTTTCCCCGGGATGGCCGGTGTATTGAAAACCTGGGGGTTTACGATCCGAAGCGAGCTGAAAGCCCCTTGACCCTCCAGGCTGATCGGGCGGCCGTCTGGGTCGGGCGGGGAGTTCAGTTGACCGAGACCGTACGAAGCCTCCTGAAGGGGGCAAAAGTCCCGGGAGTCGTATGATCTCGCGGTTCTGGCAGTTTGATGGTGGACCTGGAGGGGGAGGTCGCCGTTCCTGACGTTATAAGAAGGCAGTTTGGAGAAGTTCCATTGCTTTCCGCGGAGGAACGAGTGATGAAGGAATTGATCCTGTACATCGCCAGGTCGCTTGTGGACAAGCCCGATGAAGTAGCCGTGATGGAAGTAGAAGGCGAAAAGACGACCGTCATTGAACTGCGAGTTGCTCAAGAGGATTTGGGGAAAGTCATAGGACGTCAGGGCAGGACGGCACGGGCCATGCGGACAATTCTCAATGCGGCTGCCACCAAGTTGAAAAAGAGAACGGTGTTGGAGATTCTGGAGTAGGAGGTTGTCGTGCCCACCCCTGTACGGAATCCTCGGAGGATCGGAATTTCCGGCAGCCGGGTGGCTGTCGGAAAGATCACACGGCCCCACGGCTTGCGCGGGGCCCTTCACGTGTTCCCTTATGCACAGAACCTGATGGATTCCCTGCCGATGGAAGAGATTTTTCTGGAACCGGAGGGCGGCCAGCGTCTGGCCGTACGGGAAGTCCGTCTTCAGAATTCGAATCTAATCCTCTCTTTTTGGGACATTGATACCCTGGAACGAGCCCAGTTTCTTGTCCAGCGGGAGCTCTGGGCCGAGAAATCTTCCTTTGTCCCATTGCCGCCGGGAGACTATTACTGGTTTGAGATCGAGGGGCTTGCGGTACAATCAGTGGAAGGGGAGTGTCTGGGCATCATACAAGAGATTCTGGAGACCGGCAGTAACGACGTGTACGTCGTTCAGGGGGAGCGCGGTGAAATCTTGGTGCCGGCAATTCGGGATTTTATTGAGAGAATCGATGTGGAGGCCGGGATCGTGACCATCCGAAATCTTTCGGGATTATTGGATTATGCGGATTGACGTCCTCACCCTCTTTCCGGAGATCTTCGAGTCTCCTCTAAACGCGAGTCTTCTGCGCAAGGCTCAGGAGCGGGGAGCCGTTCATTTTGCCATCTACAACCTGCGCGATTATGCTGTGGATCGTCACCGGACCACGGACGATTCCCCCTTCGGTGGAGGGGCAGGAATGGTTCTCAAACCGGAGCCCATTGTGCGAGCGCTGGAAGCTGTCCAGTCCCAAGGGGAAAGGGGCAAGGTCATTTTGCTCTGTCCTCAGGGCCGGCGACTCAGTCAGGAAATTGTCCAGGAACTGTCCTCCGAGAGCCGCTTGATCCTGCTTTGCGGCCACTACGAAGGGGTGGATGAGCGCATCCGGTTGCACTATGCGGACGACGAGATCTCGATCGGGGACTATATCCTGACGGGAGGAGAGTTGCCTGCCCTGGTTCTCCTAGATGCGGTGGTCCGGTTGCTTCCCGGGGCTCTAGGGAATCCCGGCTCGACCCGTGATGAATCGTTTTGCGGAGGGGGACTCGATTACCCTCAGTACACCCGGCCGCAGGAATTTGAAGGCCGGCGGGTGCCGGATGTCCTCCTCTCGGGTGATCACCGGGAAATTGCGCGCTGGAGGCGCAAGGAGGCTTTACGCCGAACTCGAGACAGAAGACCCGACTTGCTGGATCTAAGCGTGCTGACGGCCGAGGACCGCAAACTCCTGGATGAAAGCGAACGGGAAGACCTGCTTAGAACTTCCGCACCGGACGGTCACGCGTTGGAATCCTCCGCAGCGCAGCGGAAATGAAATCGTTCCTCTCCGATGTTTTTCTTGCCCTGGTTCACTACCCGGTTACCAACAAACGGGGGGAAGTGGTGGTCAGCGCTCTCACAACTCTCGACGTGCACGATATTTCTAGAGCTGCGGCCACCTACGGTGTGCGAGGCTTTTATGTGGTCACCCCTCTGGAGGCTCACAAGGAGCTGGCGGCTCGGATGTGCCGACATTGGATCGATGGCTACGGCTCCACCTATAATCCCCTGCGTGGTGAAGCCTTGCGCTATTCGCACGTAGTCGACACGGTAGAAGATGCTGTTGCCGCCGCAGCTCGGGAGGCGGAAATTTCCCCGGTCGTTGTGGCCACAACAGCTCGGGATGTGGAGAGACCGCGGCTCTCGTACGAGTCGTTGCGGCGTCAATTACAGGAATCGGAAGGTGCTTATCTTCTTCTGTTCGGGACGGGCTGGGGGCTTACGGAAGAAATCCTGTGCAGATCAGACCAGGTGCTTGCTCCCATATGCGGCCCGACCTCGTACAACCACCTCTCGGTTCGAAGCGCCGTCGCGATTACACTGGATCGACTCCTGGGATCGAGACAAAAAGAGAAATTTTGCCCTGGCGCGGAGTGACTCCAGTCCTGGGACGTGCTATACTACCTCGCCATGCCGGGCCGGGATGTAAGTATACAGGTCCAGCAAACACGCAATCTTACGCTCCCGAGAAGGGAGTTTTTGTTGGTTCGGGCATGCTTTAGGAATTCTTAAGTAGAGGAGAAGTATCCCATGGGTGGGGTGGAGATCGTCGCAGCGGAACAGGTAAAGCAACGGGTGCCTTCCTTTCGGATCGGGGACCAGGTGAAAGTTCACCTCCGCATCAGCGAGGGAGAAAAAGACCGAATCCAGGTGTTTGAGGGTCTTGTGATTTCACGTAAGGGCGAGGGAGTCAACGAGAGTTTTACCGTGCGGAAAGTTTCCTATGGGATCGGGGTCGAGCGGATTTTCCCCTTGCACTCCCCGCGGGTAGAGAAAATCGAGGTGGTCCGGCAGGGTCAGGTACGGCGG
>DATEAK010000050.1:0-7227 GCA_035288405.1 bacterium
TGGCGTCCCGCATGGCGGCCAGATCCACAACCGCCGGCACGCCGGTAAAATCCTGCAATAAGACACGGGCAGGACGGAAAGCGATCTCCTTCTTGGGAGTTTCCCCGGGACTCCAACGGGCCACGGCCTCCACGTCCTCCCGCTTGACAAAACGGCCGTCCTCACAGCGCAGCAAATTTTCCAGAAGGATTTTCAGGGAGACCGGCAAGCGGGAGAGATCAACTCCCAAAGACTTTTCGACAGCTTGCAGACGGAAAATCTCATAGGCCCGATGGTTCACCTGAAGATCGCCTTGGGCCCCAAAACTATCAGGGTGGTGGGAACTCATGGGAAGTCCTTTCGAAGTTCAGTTTGGGTTCCCATCCATCATACCAGATTGGACAAAAAAAGCCGCTGCCGGATTCCGGCAGCGGCCCTGACGACAACAACCTTTCGGGATGAACGTCTAGCCCTTGGCCCTCTGGCTCATGGAGACGTAATCCCGCCGCCCATAGCCCAGGAACACCTGACGCGGCCGGGCGATCTTCTGTTCCGGATCATCCAGCATTTCTTCCCACTGCGCAATCCAGCCGGCGGTTCGGGGAATCGCAAAAAGAACCGGGAACAGGTCCACCGGGAAGCCCATGGCCTGGTAAATAATTCCCGAGTAGAAATCCACGTTCGGGTAGAGCTTCCGGGTAATGAAGTACTCGTCCTCGAGGGCGATCTTCTCCAACTCCAGGGCGATATCAAGCAAGGGGTTTTTCCCCGTCACTTCGAAGACCGCATCGGCGGTCTGCTTGATGATCTTGGCCCGCGGGTCATAGTTCTTATAGATCCGGTGACCGAACCCCATGAGCTTACCTTCACCGGCCTTCACCTTCTTGATGAACTCGGGGATCTTGGACTTGGAGCCGATCTCCGTGAGCATGCGCAGGACGGCCTCATTGGCTCCTCCGTGCAAGGGGCCATAGAGTGCAGCGGCAGCAGCCGCTACGCAACTGTAGGGATCGGACTCCGCGCTGCCGACGGCGCGCATGGCGTTGGCGCTGCAATTTTGCTCGTGATCACAGTGGAGAATAAAGAGGATATCCAGAGCCCTCTCCAACACCGGGTCCGGCTTGTACTTCACCTCGGTGGTCTTGAAGAGCATGTTCAGGAAATTCCCGGTGTAGCTCAGATCGTTGTCCGGATACGCATAGCGCATGCCGACGCTGTGGCGATAGGCGTATGCGGCGATGGTCGGCATCTTGGCGATAAGCCGGTGCGTCTGCAGTTGGCGCACCTCCCGATCCCGGACCTTCTTGGCGTCGGGGTAGAAGGTGGACAAGGCGGCCACCGTGCTCACCAGCATCCCCATGGGATGGGCGTCGTAGTGGAATCCATCCATAAATTTCTTGATCTGTTCATGGACGAGCGTGTGGTGGGTGATATTGTAGATCCACTGGGAGATCTCCGCTTCCGATGGAAGCTCTCCGTAGAGCGTGAGGTACGACACCTCCATGAAGTTGCTCTTTTCGGCCAGTTGGTCGATGGGGTAACCGCGGTACATCAGGATCCCTTTGTCGCCATCGATGTAGGTGATCTTGCTTGTGCAGGAAGCCGTATTCATGAAGGCCGGATCGTAGCACATCAGGCCAAAGTCATCCGGCGATTCCTTCATTTGGCGAAAATCCGCGGACCGGATTGACTCGTTGGCGATGGGGATCTCGAAGGTCTTACCGGTCCGGTTGTCAGTCACAGTGAGGCTGGGCTTACCCATTTCCGTTCTCCCTATCCCAAATCAAATCTTAGCCCCTCCTTCTCCACCAGGAACCTGAACCCGCTTCGGTTCCACAACCACCTCCTCTCTTTATCTCTTATAGGAAATTAAGTAAATATCCCAGGATTGCAGGAAATCTCTACACCGATTTAATTATAAGTCCCACCCAATTTTCGCGCTACTGCTCGATTTCCTGGGGCCATTTCCCCCCATGGCCGCGGGGAACGACTTCTCGTAATATTTTGCCATAATTTCCGCGCAGTTGGAAGCAATTTAGAAGTTTCTTCTCGGCCCTTTCCATCCCCTCGGTACTTCTCCAGCACGGCTCACCCCGATTATGTTACATTTCAAGTGGCAACCGAGGGTTGTCCAGCTCCATCAGAGGACAGGACATCTATAGCGCACAAGTCCATTCCAACTCGGCGGAAAATCAATCGTTGGCATCCCTCCGACAACGAAGAGGTGACCGATGGGAACCAAAATCACCGTCCTCTCGGAAAATACGGTAAGGGGCCGTATTGAGGCCCTCGGCGAGGCCGGCATCTCATTTTTCCTGGAGACCGACTCAGGCAACTACCTCTTTGACACCGGCCGGGGCCACGTGATCGTCCACAATGCACTGGTTTTCCGAAAAGACCTCGGATCGTTAAAGAAAATCCTTTTGAGTCATTCTCACCCCGATCACACCGGAGGGTTGGACAAGGTTTTGCGCTTGACCGGCGAGATCGAGGTCATGGCTCATCCGGATATCTTCCTCCAGAGGGTGCGCATGCGGGACCGGGAGAGAGTGCCCACGGGGGTCCCTTTTACGCGGGATTACCTGGAGGCGATGGGGGCACGGTTTCACTTGAGTCGGGATTTCGGCCCGGTGGCACCAGGCATCTGCCTGACAGGTGAGGTTCCCAGACGAACGACGTTTGAGACCGGGGATTATGCCGGCCGCTTCCTCATTACGGAAGACGGCATGATCCCCGATCCCATCCTGGACGATCAGTCGCTGGTTCTAGATACTCCCGACGGCCTGGTGATTGTCCTCGGCTGCGCCCACGCCGGGATCGTGAATATCATCACCCACGTGCTGGAAAAAACCGGCAAAACCCGCATTCGCGCCGTCCTGGGCGGCACCCACCTGGCCTTCAGTGCCCCCGAACAGTTAACCGCATCCCTCGAGGCTTTGAAGCAATTCGACCTCGGCGGGATCGGAGTCTCCCACTGCACCGGTCTGGAAGCCTCCGCCAGAGTGGCGAAGGAGTTTGGAGATCGGGCCTTTTATTGCAATGTGGGGACCATTCTGGAGTTCTAGAAACTTCGGCCTGACACTCCCCATATTCTCCCCTCGCCCCTTCGGGGAGAGGGTCAGGGTGAGGGGGTCTTCACCGCAGTCTCTTCTCCACCTCGTTCCACTTTACGTTTTTCATAAAAGCCTCTACGTATTTTCCCCGCTCCGTGGGTTTCCAATCCACCGTATAGGCATGTTCCCACACGTCCATGACCAGGATGGGAGTAAAGCCGGCGGGGTGACCGTTTTCGTGATCCGAAATCCAACAGTTGAGAAGGCTGCCGTTTGTGGGATCCTGATAAAGAATCGCCCAGCCGATTCCCCGCATAAGGCCCGTGTTCTTGAAATCGGCTTCCCAGGTCTCATAGCTGCCGAACTGTGCCGCAAGCTTCTTTCCCAAAGTGGATTCCTTGCTTAGAGCTTCTTTGCCTCCCAGATTATCGAAGTAGTATTCATGGAGCCGCATACCATTGTACTCAAATCCCAAGCGCCGCTTCTGTTCAGCGCACTCCGGAGTATTTCCTTTCCCTTCCCGGATCAACTGGGCAATCTGATCGTTCAGCTTGTTCGTGTTGGTCACGTAGCCGTTATAGAGAGCGAGGTGCTGCTCGATCTGTGCCGCGCTGATCCCTTCCAACTCGTGTTTCCAGGTGTGCGCTGTGTATGCCATCTCACTTTCCTCCTTGTACCGGATAATGAATTGTCGGCCCCCGCCAAGAACTTGCCGAAAACGCTCCGACAGACGGGTTCTGCAGGAAGACATCATGGATTCATTGGGAGAAGAAACCGGAAAAACTTCTGGTTTCCAGTGTCCCCAACGGAGTGCCCTGGGACAATAGGTCAAATACACTATTTTCCCCGGGAAAATTGAAGTTTTTGCCGGATATCCCTATTCGGGAGCGCTCAGTAGTATACTGCCTAGTTGAAAAGCTTTTCCGCACCACGGAAAAGTCCGGCAGCTCCCACAAGAACAGCGACAGGGGGGGTACGGATGCAGACTTCGATGGAAAGAACGCTAGTAGTCGATAGCCCCGCCAGGCGAACCCGGAGTCAAACAGTTCTCCCAGTTTCCTACCCCTCTCCCCTGGCGGGAGAGGGCCAAGACATTCTCCCCCTCTCCCCAAGGGGAAAAGGCCAAGAACTTCTCCCCCTCTCCCCTTGGGGAAAAGGCCAAGAACTTCTCCCCCTCTCCCCTTGGGGAGAGGGCAAGGGTGAGGGGGTCTTCATCCCCAGGGACCTACTGGAACAACTCGCTGAGGTCTGCGTGGAGGCTCTGCCCCACAAGGCCTACGGCTTGGTGGGAGGCAAAGACCTTCATCATCCCCAGAACATCTACCCTTGTTCCACAAACCTCAGGAACACTCCGGAGTGGAAGCGGGTATTTGAATCTTTCGGAGATTTCTACAAGGAGCCGGACCGGGGCTTCGTTATCACGCCCAGAGAATACCTGGAGACCAGCAAGAAAATGGCGGACCGCGGGGAGTCTTTTATCGGCGTTTTTCATTCCCACCGCTGCCGCTGTGCCGAGCCCTCCGAAGTGGACATGGCGTTTCACTTCGACTCCAGCCTGCTCTATATCATCGTTTCGGTCGTGGACACGGATAATCCCGAGGTCAAGATTTACCGTCTCCATAAGACGCACTACGAAGAAATCCCGTTCCAGATCTTCTAAGAGTTCTGCACTAGGCCGGCTGTTGTCCGGGAAAACCACCCCCCCTCAGGTTTTCCCGGGCTTGCCGGCCCGGTGCATTTGTTCTGAAATTCCCCGCAGAATCTTCTACATTCATTGCCGCTCCAAGGCGATTGTCCTCCTCCCATATTTCTCTCCTCGCCCCATCTTGGGGAGAGGAGAAAGGTGAGGGGCAATTTCTTTAGCAGGTCGTCCAGTAAGCCTTACCAGGAGAACCCGGCGGGGATTTCCACAGAATTTCGTGCATGTTGGGATTTCACAACAAGTTAGGATAAACCGTTGGAATACGTGACCCGATAGAGAGGGGACGAATGCGTGTGGGAGTCACCCCCCCCCTTTGAAAAAGGGGGGAATAATAGGGAAGAAATTCTAAGTTAGCGCTTATGCCCCCAGCGGGGGAGGGGTGGGGGGAAGACGACACGCAGTGAAAGGAACTGTTATGGATCGAGGCTGTATGAGATAATAATTTTAAGTTCGAGGAATGAAATACCAAAGGAGGAATCCGGATGAATCCCATTCGGGACTCACAATTTCGCCTGGAGTTAGCGGCGGGTTTCCTCAGAGAAGCCGAACAGGACCTCGGACTTTCCCGTTGGCGCTCCTGCGTGGACAATGCCCAGATGGCCATCGAAAACGCGGCCAAGGCCGTTGTTGCCATGCGCGGCCCGGTCCCCAAAACCCATCAGATCGAGAAGGCGCTGTCCAGACTGTGCAAAGATCCCCTGCTGAAGAGTTTGAGGACGGAGATAGCCACTCTCGGAGAGATCGCCCGGAAACTGGGGTTTGAAGAGCATATTCGCACCGATTATGGCGATGAGACCCATTACCGAACACCATGGGAGCTCTTTGATCAGGAAAGCGCTGAAGAGGCGGTGAGCCTGGCACGGAGGGCTCACGATACCGCCCAGAGGATCATCGAAAAATGGCCGCAAAAGAAAAGAAAGTAAAAGAGGTCTTGCGGCCCTTAGTCCACAGCCTTCAGACCGGGTCGGGTCGGAACCTGATGGCCCTAGTGCTCTTTGGCTCCCGCTCCCGGGGAGAGGCACGCAAGGGGAGCGACTGGGACATTTTCCTTCTGTGCCGCTCTCTACCTTCCTCACCGATGAAGCGCTATGCCCATTTGCGGGAATTGTGCAAAGAGGACCTGAAAATCGGCGTCTCATTTCTTGCTAAAACTAAGAGAGAGTTTGAGGAAGGGTTCCCTTCCTTCTATCTCGATCTGGCCCTGGACGGGATGATCCTTTACGACGCCGATGGCTACATGGAGGCGAAGCTCAGGCGCATTCGGGACATCATCAAGGAAAGCGGCTTGAAGAGAGAGAAGATCCCGGGAGGGTTTTTCTGGGACTGGAAAAAGCATCCGGGGCCGGTATGGGAGATTGATTGGAGAGGTTTCAAGGCCGGCAACCGCTAACTTTGTCCCGAAATCTTCGTTTGACTTTTTCTCCTCCCCTCGCAGATTCTCTGCCCTCCCCCCCACGCAAATTATCCCCCTCCTCGTTGCAAGACGTGACCCGACAGAAAGCTCACCAATCTCTGCTTGACAATTTCCTGCCTCTTGCCTATTCTGGGCACACTTCGATATCTACGAACCCAAAGTCAAAGATCGCATCCAGGCAAGCGAGTTTGCGTCCTATAGCGGTTGCCAGTTCCCAGGTTTCATAAGCCCTTTCTCGTCGCCGCGCCGGCAGGGAAAGCGGCAGATCCTCCCGGTAATCCTTGCAGGGGAGTCCGGCAGATGGTGTCCCACCTGAATGGGTTTCGCCTCGCCAGGTTCCGTCTGACCGCTCTCGCCCGAGAGCGCCTCGCCCTCCCCGAATACAAAGGCTCCGCCCTGAGAGGCGGCTTTGGCCACGTCTTCCGCAAGATCGGCTGCATGGCCTCCTCCCTCGGAGCCGGCGAGTGCACCCTCAGAGAGCGCTGCCCCTACCACTACATCTTTGAAACTCCGCCTCCCGCGGGAAGCCAAATCCTGAGCAACGTCCCCACAGCCCCCCAGCCCTTCGTCCTGGAGCCTCCCCTGGACACGAAACGCTTCTATGAACCCGGGGAGGAACTGACCTTCGGCCTTGTCCTCATCGGCCGGGCCATTGACTATCTCCCCTACTTCATCTACGCCTTTGACGAGTTGGGACGTAACGGAATCGGCAAGGGGAAAGGGAAATACCAGCTTGGTGCGGTCACCTCCGTGGACGGAGACGGCAAACAGACCCAGATCTACTGGCCCGAAAAGCACCTCCTCAAAGACGGCTTCTCGATCCTCAAAGCCGTTGACCTATTCTCTCCTCTCCCCCTCGAAGGGGGAGAGGACCAAGGTGAGGAGGTGCGATCCCTGTGCAACGGAACCCTAACCTTGCATTTTCTTACTCCCACCCGGATCAAGTACGGCGAGCATTTGACCGACTCCCCCGAATTCCACGTCCTCTTCCGCAGCCTCCTGCGGCGTATCTCGCTTCTCAACTATTTCCACTGCGACGGGGAACTGCACCCGGCCCCCCGCCCGCTGATCGAGAAAGC
>DATEAK010000051.1:0-8018 GCA_035288405.1 bacterium
CGTCGAGCGCCGCATGCAGATCGGAGAATCCTTCCTGGAAGCTGGGATGCCGGAGGAGGCTGGCATGGCCTTCCAGGAAGCCCTCAAGCTCAGACCAGAAGACATTCATATATACAACCGGCTGGGAATTGCCTTCCGCAAACAAGGACGGTTCCAGGATGCAATCAGCGAGTATTTCAAGGCTCTCACGGTCGATCCCGAAGATGAGGTCCTCCATTACAACCTGGGTCGAGCCTATCTGGAAGCGGGAGAAAAGCACAAGGCCAGCGCGGAGTTTCGCAAGGCCCTGCAGCTGAAGCCGAAGTTCAAAGAGGCCAGCGATATTCTCCGTACTGTGGAGGCCGAAGAAAAAGCCGGAGTGACTGTTTCCTAATTTCTCAAGAGGAAATTTGTTTTGCCTCCCCGACGCACGGAAATCGACAAAGCAGATATTGAAGTACCAGAAACCTCGGATGTTGTAGAGACCGAGGTCGCACAGCCCGTCTTGTACAAACAAAAGCCGTTCCTTCTGGGCGTGGGAATCGCACTGGCAGTAGCGGGTCTCTCCATCTTTCCCTTGCGGGGGATGCTTTTCAAGCCCACTCCCCATCCCTCTCCGGCCTCGGCTCCCACACCCAAAGGGTACCCGGGCACGGATGGTTTGGATCCAAACCGAGCTTTGCTGGCTGCTCGAGGTCAATACGACCCGACTACCTCCACCTACTTTGCCGCTGTTGCCTTCCCTGTTCACACACCGAGAGAGGTCCGCGTTCTCAGCTTCCTCCTCGGTTTCGGAATCAGTCCCCAGCACTCCTCCGAAACCCAAGCTCGCCTTCAGGAGCAAATTCCGGCAATCCGGCAGGCCATCGAACAGGTATTCCTGGATCCGGAGGGCGCCGTTCTGTTTGAGGAATCTCCCCAGGAGGTCGAGAAAATGAAAACCCAGGTTGCGACAGCCGCAGTGGAAACGCTCAAGACCCAAAGGACCTTGCCTCTCCAGGATATCGAACGGGTTTTCGTGAAGGATTTCCTGTATCACTAATTCCCAAATCGAGTACACTGCATCCATGGATAAGAAACCGGTCCTGGATGACCAAGCCTTGATGGAAGTGTACCGTCTGCGTCTGGAGATGGATCCTGGCAGCAAACTATTCCTCCCGTTGGCGATCCTATACCGGAAGCACGGCGAAACGGACCGAGCCATCGACCTTTGCCTGCAAGGACTGGAGCGTTACCCCCACTATCAAAGCGCCCGAGTCAATCTGGCGATGGCCTATCTGGACCGGGGAGACGTGGAAGAGACCGCGAACCAGATTTTGCGGGTTCTGGAAACCCATCCCGATAACCTCCTGGCCCGGGAAATTTTAGCAGAAACCTACTACCAGCGAGGACAAATCGAGAGTGCCCTTCGAGAGTACCACACCCTCCGGCAACAGGCGCCGCTGGGACGGAAATATGACAGCAAGATTCAGGAACTGAGAGAGGTTGCGGGAAGCTGTGGCGTGGATGACCTCCCCGAGCTCAATCCAGAGGATATCGATCTTGAAGAGCTCATCGAGACAGAGACACCAATTTCTGAAATTCCCGCAGTGCTCCCCACTCCCGAACTCGAGGCAACAACTGAAGAAATCCTTCCTGTTCCCGCGCAAGAGTTTTCCGAACCCGGCAGTTCCATGCTAACCAGTGAGGCAGCGGTCGTCCCGGAAGCGGCAATTCTCTCCACACTGGAGAAATGGCTGGAGAATATTCATCGCCTCTACCCGCATTTGGGTCCCGTTTCTTGAAATCCGGGAATGCCTTGCAAATTTCTTTCTCGTTCATTATGGTGGCCGGCGTATTCTTCATTCATGTGAAGGGAGATATCTGACGTGACGAGAACCCCGACCTGGAAAAAGAAGTTCATCGTGCTCATGATGGCAGCAATCATTCTTGGTTCCACCCGCATCGGAAGCGCGCAGGACTTTACAGTAAAACTTGATCGGATCCGGCTTGGGTTCCTGACCACAGAGAAGCAGCCGGGTCTTGGCACGATTGTGAGCGGTCCGGAACCCCGGTTGTCTATGACAGAGGGGGATCCGGTTTACCTACGATTACGGGATCACCTCCTTGCCGGTGTGAAAGAATATGCAGTGTACCGCTTCGCCGGTGAAGTCCGACATCCGCGCAGCAAAAAGCCTCTCGGGCGCTTGGTGGAAGGAATCGGAATTATCGAGATCGAGCAAGAAAACTTTCCTTACACAAAAGGGGTGATTCGCAGATCTCTGTCTGAGGCAAGTCCGGGCGACTGGATCGCGCCTATCGAAATACCTTCCAAATCCACTTCACGAGGGGAATCGAGCCGGGTTCCCCAAAAGGTTTCCGGCACGATCGTGGCCTTGCGCGCCAACAGACTCGGAGTGGCCGAAGGGGACATCGTCTACCTGGACATCGGTAGCCAACAGGGGATCTCCGCGGGAGACCGCTTCTATGCGTTCGGAGCCGGTGCGGAATATTCAGGAATGTCTGTTCCCAAAGGTAGCGGGAAAGAGGGACGGATCCTGGCCGAACTCGTTGTGGTAAGCACTCAAAATACAAGTTCCACAGCCCGCGTTGGAAAAAGTGTGAGCGAACTCACACTAGGGACTCCGGTCGAATCGGCCGTTGGCCCTTGACGGCCGGACTTGCCTCCGTATAATAAGACCCTCGCTCGGGCTCAATTCCGAGAGGAGAAGAGTGGAAAGTCGGCATTGGCTCATTGCTATGAATCTGGTTCCCGGGTTAGGAGGAGTCCTATTTTCCCGCCTGACCAGGGCCTTCGGGAATCCCGAGCAGGTGTTTTCCGCGTCCAGCCAGCGGTTGATGGAAGTGGAGGGAATCGGACCCGTGCTATCCGAGAGAATTGCGAACCTGGAACCGGAAAAGGAAGTCGCCAAAGAAATAAAGCAAGCGGAGGTTCAGGGAATCGCGATTCTAACTCTTGAGGACTCCGACTATCCCCGCCTTCTCCGATTGATTGACTCCCCTCCTCCCGTCCTCTACGTGAAGGGATCGTTGTTGCCGTCAGACGGCCTCGCGGTGGCGATCGTCGGCTCCCGGCAACCAACTCCGTATGGACGAATCATGGCCGAGCGGCTGGGTGAAGATCTGACTCGGACAGGCTTGACAATTGTAAGCGGGATGGCCCGGGGAATTGACAGCCTTGCTCACCAATCCGCTCTCAAAGCAGGTGGAAGGACGCTGGCCGTTCTGGGCAGCGGGCTTGACCGGATCTATCCTCCGGAGAATCGCCCGCTCAGCGAGGCGATTGTCTCATCGGGTGCGCTGATTTCCGAATTCCCCCTGGCCACTTCTCCCGAACCGGGGAATTTTCCGGCCCGTAACCGGCTCATCAGCGGTCTGGCTCTCGGAACAGTCGTCATCGAGGCAGCCCAGAAAAGCGGCTCACTCATCACGGCACAGTATTCCGTCGAACAGGGCAGGGAGGTCTTTGCGGTTCCCGGCAATGCCAACTCGCCCACCAGCGCGGGTACCAATCGTTTGATTCAGCGCGGAGCGAAACTCGTCACCAGTGCAGAAGACGTGATCGAAGAACTCCCGGAACCAGCGAAACCTTTCCTGCGCCGTCCAGTCGACAACACAGCGCAAAGCGCAGGCGATCTCGGCGGAATCGAAAAACAAATCTACGAACTGCTCTTCCAAGGTCACAAGCATATCGACGCCTTGATCGAGGAAAGTCGGGCGGAGGCCGGCCCGGTCTCAGCCGCCCTTGCTTCTCTCGAACTCAAAGGGCTTGTGAAGCAGTTTGAGGGGAAGGTGTTTGCCCGTCCATGACAACACGGAAAACAGGCAAGAAACCACGGAAAACTACCAAAAAGGCGACGACTGTACGCGCCAAGAAATCCCTGGTCATCGTAGAGTCCCCCGCCAAAGCCAGGACCATCAAGAAATACTTGGGGAACCGCTACGAAGTCATGGCCTCCGTAGGCCACATCCGCGACCTGCCCAAACAAAAATTGGGTGTTAACGTTGAGAAGGGCTTCGAGCCGGAGTACATCCGGATTCAGGGAAAGACCAAGGTGATCCGCGGACTTAAAGACGCCGCCCGGGGTGCGGAGGCGATTTACCTGGCGCCCGATCCGGACCGGGAAGGTGAGGCCATCGCCTGGCACATAGCCCACGAACTGAATGGGAACTCGGACAACATCTTCCGCGTCCTGTTCAACGAGATTACCGAGAAAGCCGTCCAGCAAGCCATTAAGAACCCCGGCCGCATCGACTTGCAGAAAGTAAATGCACAACAGGCCCGCCGCATTCTTGATCGCCTGGTGGGCTACATGGTGAGCCCGCTGCTGTGGCGCAATGTTTCCCGGGGACTCAGCGCGGGCCGGGTGCAATCCGTGGCTTTGCGTCTGATCTGTGAGCGAGAGCGGGAAATCAAGGCGTTTACGCCCAAAGAATACTGGACCATCGAAGCGCTTCTGCAAGGCCAGAATCCTCCCCCCTTTCAAACCCGCCTGCACAGCAAGGCGGGGGAAAAACTGGAAATTTCCAACGAGGCCGAGTCTCAGGCCATTGTCGAGGACCTCAAGCGCCATCCGGCCATCGTGCGCGAAATCCAACAGAAGGAGCGGCGACGCTACCCAGTGCCCCCATTCACCACCAGCACCTTACAGCAAGAGGCGGCCCGCCAACTGCGTTTCTCGGCAAAGAAGACCATGGTCATCGCCCAACGTCTCTATGAAGGACTGGACGTGGGACAGGAAGGCCCCATCGGTCTCATCACTTACATGCGAACGGACTCCGTGCGCTTGGCGGCCGAGGCCCAGGGGGAAGCCCGCGACTATGTGGCCCAGAAGATCGGCGCAGAATTTCTGCCCGAAGCTCCCCCTCTGTATCGCAGCAAGAAGAGGGCACAAGAAGCTCATGAGGCGATTCGGCCCACTTCCGTGTGGCGCCACCCGGAAGAGTTAGCCCCCTTTCTGGAAAAAGACGATCTGGCTCTGTACCGCCTCATCTGGAATCGTTTCGTGGCCAGCCAGATGGCCCCGGCGGTGCTCGACATGACCACCGTGATTATTGAGGCCGGCCCCTATGAGCTACGTGCAACGGGGTCCGTCGTCAAGTTTGCAGGTTTCATGCAGCTCTACATCGAGGGGAAGGACGAGGAAATCCAAGCTCCCGGCGCAAACGGCGAGGAAGAAGGCGAAGGGATTCTCTTTCCCATGCTGCGCCAGGGGGAAAACCTGGATCTCCTGGAAGTGACCCCTTCCCAGCACTTCACACAGCCCCCGCCGCGTTACACGGAAGCCTCTCTGGTCAAAGAACTTGAGCAGAATGGAATCGGCAGACCCAGCACCTACGCCCTCATTATGAGCACGATCCGGGACCGCCGCTACGTTCTCGAGGAAAACCGCAAGTTCGTGGCCACTCAGCTCGGGTTTCTGGTCAATGATCTTCTGGTGGAATATTTCCCCGACATCTTTGATGCGGAGTTTACCGCCCAAATGGAAGAACGTCTGGACGCGATTGAAGAAGGGGAGAAAGATTGGAAGGAAACTCTCTCTGAATTTTATGCCCCGTTCCGGATCGATCTGGATAAAGCCGAGGCCAAGCTTGCCCACCTCAAGCGCGAGGGAGAGCAGACCTCGGAAGTCTGCAATCGCTGCGGCAAACCCATGATCATTCGCATGGGGCGGTACGGAAAGTTCCTGGCCTGCTCCGGGTATCCGGAGTGTCGCAATACCCGGCCCCTCGATAAAGAGAAGGAAGAACCCGAGGAAGTCGTGCAAAGCGACGAGATTTGCGACCAATGCGGCTCTCCCATGGTCATCAAGAACGGGAGATACGGGAAGTTCCTGGCCTGCTCCCGCTATCCCGAGTGCAAAGCCACCAAACCTCTCTCCACGGGGGTGCCCTGTCCCCAGCCGGGCTGCAGCGGAACGATCGTAGAGCGACGCTCCAAGAGAGGGAAAATTTTCTATAGCTGCAGTACCTATCCCAACTGCGAATACGCCCTCTGGGATCGCCCGATCCCTGGGGAATGCCCCCAATGCCATAACCCCTTCCTAGTCGAGAAGGTCCAGCGCAGCGGTGAGGTCACAACTCGTTGCCCTCGCAAAGTCTGCGGCTACCAGCGCGAGATGGCCGAGCATCCTGTCTAGGTTTCCCACCACAATCGTAGCCCACAACTACCGGCTGTAATCTGCTATACTCTGGACCGAACCGTCCCCAAACCTATGAGTAGACGGGAAACGGGTCCAAGTTGGGGCTCGTCTTTCTTCAGTTCTCCATGCAATAGAGTTCCGTGATGGATGAGAAGACAACCAGAAAAGAGTTGATCGACAAAGCTCTTAAGGCATCCGGTTGGTTTCCGATCGTGCGCTACCGTCCCGGAGCATCCTATGAGACCGCCGCCGTTGAAGAGTATGAAACCGCAGAGGGTCCCGCCGATTACGTCCTGTTTCATAAAGGGGAGGCACTGGCGGCCGTCGAAGCTAAGAAACTCGGCCTCGGTCCCCAAAACGTCCTTGTTCAGGCTCAGCGTTACGCTCGGGGGTTCCGAGGTGGCCCATTCAACTTCCACGGCTTCCAGCTCCCGTTCATCTACTCTACAAACGGCCAAGTTTTCTGGTTCCAAGACCTGCGCGAACGAGACAGCCGATCAAGACAGGTCGCGAAGGTCCATACCCCGTCTGCTCTTCGGGAGTTCCTCTCCCGGGATGGCACTGCCGCATGCAACTGGCTTCAGGATCATCCCGTCGATCAGGGATTCCTTCATCCCTATCAGCGCGCCGCAATCGCCAGAGTGGAGGAAGCTCTCCTGGCAGGCAAGCGCCGGATGCTCGTTGCCATGGCCACGGGAACTGGGAAGACCTTCACCACTATAGGGCTAATTTACCGTCTCATGAAATCCGGCTTCGCGCGGCGGATTCTCTTCCTCGTGGATCGCCGCGCGCTGGCGGCCCAGGCGGCCGGAGCCATGGCGGTTTTTGAGCCCGAACCCGGCCTCAAATTTGATCGAATATACGAAGTCTTCAGCCAACGGTTCCGCCGAGAAGACCTGGAAGAGCAGTTCAAGTTCGATCCGAAAGAGTTTCCCCCCGAATATCTCATTGATCCGAAATCTCGGGATGTGTTCGTCTATGTCTCTACGATTCAGCGAATGCGGATCAACCTCTTCGGTCCGGAGGGCGCGTTCGGTATGGGACGAGGCGACGCCGACGAGGAAGCGGACGCACATGCTGAGGACATTCCCATCCACGCCTTTGACTGCATCATCGCGGACGAATGCCACCGTGGGTACACCTCTTCCGAGGAGAGTAAGTGGCGAGAGGTTCTGGACCATTTTGACGCCGTAAAGATCGGCCTCACCGCGACTCCGGCCGCCCACACAAAGGCATATTTCCAAGACGTAGTCTTCCGCTACGAGTACGAGCGAGCGGTGCGGGAAGGATATCTGGTGGACTACGACGCCGTCCGAATTCATTCGGATCTGACCATGAACGGTGTTTTCTTGAAGGAGGGAGAAGAAGTCGCTCTCAAGGATACTCAAACTGGTCAGCTCTCTTTCGATGTTTTGGAGGATGAGCGCGAGTTCGCCTCAGAGGACCTGGAGGAAAAGATCACGGCGCCGGATCGGAATCGCAAGATCGTGGCGGAATTCTCGAAGTATGCTCGCGCCCAGGAGATGGAACACGGGACTTTTCCGAAGACTCTCGTCTTTGCTGTAAACGACTTACCTCATATCTCCCATGCAGATCAGCTTGTGGACATGCTCCGCGAAGAGTTCGGCAAGGGGGACGCCTTCGTGCAGAAAATTACGGGAAGCCCCACGGTGGACCGTCCTCTTCAGCGGATCCGGGAGTTTCGGAACCGCCCGCAGCCGGGGATCGTTGTCACAGTGGATATGCTTTCCACCGGGATCGATATCCCCAAACTGGAAAACATCCTGTTCCTTCGACCGGTCAAGTCCCGAATCCTCTTCGAGCAGATGCTCGGCCGCGGTACCCGCAAGTGTGACGAGATCCACAAGAGCCACTTCACTGTGTTCGACGCGGTTG
>DATEAK010000052.1:0-5333 GCA_035288405.1 bacterium
TGTACGAGGACGAAACGCCGGCGGAATTCCGAGTAAAGCTCAAGGAATCTCTCTACGGCCCACAGGCGCTCGAGAATCCCCTTGGTGTAATCCAGACGCTCCACCCCCAGGGCCATGACTTCGCAATGAAGATCACGGCGGATCTTTTCCGCCCTGTGCGACGTTTGGGGCTGTCTCACGATCCTTTCGTGGTAATCCACGTCCACCCCCACGGGGAAGGCCCTGACGGCCGTCGTGTGGCCCTTGTAATGGACCAGGCGGTCCCGCCGGTCCACTTCGGCCCCAAGAATCTGGGCCGCGCAGTCGAGAAAATTGCTGACGTACAAATCCAGGTGAAAGCCGAGCAACGTACTGCCCAGCAGTCCCTGAAGAATTTCCGCACGCCACGGCAACGCCCGAAAGACATCCGGATGAGGAAACGGAATGTGCCAAAAAAAAGCGACTCGAGACCTCGGCTTCTGCTCCCGGAGCAGACGGGGGACCAGAGCCAGATGATAATCGTGAACCCAGGTGAAGTCGTGGTCGCGCAATTCCACCAGGACGGAATCGGCGAACTTTCGATTTACCCGCTCGTAAGCCTTCCATTGGCTCGTGGAGAACCGGCAGCGCCCGAGAAAATAGTGGCACAGAGGCCACAGAACCGTGTTGGAAAACCCGTAGTAGAACTCGGTCACGTCTTTCTGGCTGAGGGCGATGAACTTGACCTGGTACCGGGGATCTTCTTCGGGGATGTAGATGGATCCGATCTCGCGCTCCACCTCTCCCTCTCCCCAACCCAGCCACATTCCCCCCTGGGTGAGCAGAACGGGTTCCAGGGCGGAGACCATACCGCCGATGGTCTTTTCAAGACGGCGCCCGTCCTTCCCCATCCGCAGTACGTAAGGCGTCCGGTTGGAAACGATGAGGAGACGGCTGTCACCGGGAAGGCCGTTCATCGTCACGGTTCAGATCCTCCCGTTTCTTGGCCTGACCGGCAATGAATGCCGGCGAGAGCCGGCACCGGGTAGAGAGACCTGCAGTGCGAAGGCATCTAAGATGACGTTTCCAACCATGAACATCCGTTCTCCCTGGCAGCGGAGATCGCGATTACCCGCTTAGAGGTGAGAGAACTCGTCTTTTTTCTCCGGGCCTGAGGACTCTCCGCCGCCCAGATGCTCCTCCAAAAATGCCCGAGCCCTGTCCCGGGCGCCCAGTCCGAAAGCCAAAGCCAGGGCCAGGACGACCCCACCGAACGTGATGGAGAAGGCGACCACGATGAGGTTGTAGGCCAGGCCCAGTTGCTCGAGGGCCATGGCCGCCGTAAAGGCCAGTATGCCGCCCCGCACTCCCCGGGCGATCCAGCGAGCCTGGCGTATGTTTGCGTTGACGGCGGCGATGAGGGCGGCGCGGCCGATGAAATTGCCGAGTAAGAATCCGATGAAGAGGATGACCAGAGCCACGACCAGGTTGGGGAGAAAGGCAAAGAAACCCGAGGTGAGCCGGTCCGTGGCCTTGATCCCCAGAGCGTCCAGGGCGGCGACCAGAAAAATGACCAGGGAAGTCCAGTACACGGCCCGCCCGAGAAACAGCGAGGGGGTTTCGCCGAGGGCCCCGCCGAGTAGGGTATTGGAAAAGCCCAGGCGTTGACTGTGCTGGTCGGTCTTGCCCGCCTTCAACAGACGAATGGTGAGCCACCGGATCAGCAGAGAGACCAGGAAGCCGACGGCGGCGATCGTGAGGGCGCTGAGCAGGTTGGGGAGGAACAGGGTGAGCTTTTCTGCAAAGAGACGCAGAGAATCACCGAATACCCGGGTAAGGAAATCCCACATGATTATTTCCTCCCTTCCTCAGGGCCGCTTTTTCGCCAGCGCTCTCTGAGGTAACTTTTCTGGATTTCGAACGTCAAAGCAAGATCCTCGATGGCTTCCTCGGCTTCCTCCGGAGTGCTGTCCCGGGTGGCGAGGACATGGGAGGCGGTCTTGGCCAGATAGAGGGGGACGAGGGATTTGATCAGGTGATCCCGGTTCATGGCCTTAGTATGATAAGCCAGGGCGAATTCGTAGATGAGGATGGCCCACAGCTCATCATCGAGACAGAAGTGCTCCGGGGAAGCTTGTCCCACCTGAGTGAACCGGTCGACAATTTCCGGTGCAAGGAATGTTTTCCACAGAGGAGACAGCTCTCGCAAGCCCAGCCGGAATTTCTCGATCATCAGGTCGACGTTTACGTGCACGGGTTCGGAGCCCACTGCGTACGGGAACCCGAAAAGTGGAACGGAGACGGAACCGTCGACCAGATCCCAGGAAGCCGCAAAGGTTTCCATCAGGCTGAAAACGGAACCCACCACCTGGGTCATCATGGTGCCCAGGTGAACACCGGGATCTTTCGCATCGTGTATCTTGGCGCCAAGAAAGGACTGGCAGATATTGGCCTTGCTGGCTAGGGCGATCGTGGTCATCCAGATGTCGATTCCGAAGCGAGCCACATCGGAGTCCCAGACATCCCGGCTTAGAAACTCGTCCACCAGCTTTTGCGAAAAACCAAAGTCGCCGCCGATGGGCTGGCGAATCCGCTTTCCGTACAGAGCCCGGGTCAGAGGGTACACGATCGTGTTCGTAATCGTGCCGTCGTATTTGTGGCGCATGTAGAGGGGAGATACGTAATCGAAATTTCGGGACAGGATGGGACTCAGGAGAAGCTCCATCCACTCGGGTGTGATGCTGCGCAGGTCTGAATCCACAACGGCGCAGGCCTTTACCTGAAGAGCCTGGGCGATTTCGAAAATCGTGCGAAACGAGCTCCCTTTCCCCGGGATTCCGTGATAGGGGGTGATGATTTTCTCCAGGGAATTTCCGGGAAGTTGGATGAGAAGAGACTGGAGATCGGCCAAGGTTGCACTGCGCACGGCATCCTGCGTGCCGTCATTGGATCCCCCATCAGAGTTGACCAGCACGGTCTTGCAGGAGGGGAAATATTTCGCCAAGCCGGCGTTCACGGCCCGCACGACATGGGAGATCGTCTTGGAGTTGTTGTAGCTCGGAATACCGACCAGTATGTCGGCCTTGCCGATTCGGGCGATCGCCTGTTCTCTGTCTTCTGCGAGTTGTTCGGGCATATGTGGATTCCTGACATACCTTTGCTCTTTTCCTTTTAAAGTAACACGCCAACAGGGCCCGCACAAGGGCGATCTCCGCGGGAGGAGCGGAAACACTCGTGGACGTCTTTGAAATCTGGACTTTTTTGTGTTTCAAACAAATCTGGTGTAAAATTAATTTCAACCGTTCAATTTGAGTGCGTCGCTCTGCAGGAAATTCAAGAGCGCGAGAGTCACTTTGGAAATTTCTCATCATGAAGAAGTTTGAAACAGAAGTTCATCTGAGCCGGGAGATGGGCCTCCTCGACGTCACCCTGATCGGAGTCGGTGCCATGATCGGTGCCGGCATCTTTGTGCTTACCGGCATTGCCGCCGGATTCGGTTGAGACTGGTCTGGAACACGAAAGGCAAGCGCGCTGCGGGATCAGGGAACCGGGGCCGGTCGCAGGAAGATCCCGGCACGGCCCCGGACATAATCCCAACGTCGGGGACTAAACTACTCTTTGCTGAGAACCTCGACCGGGCAAGCTTTGACCAAATTCTTGAACTTGCGGGCATCCTCGTCCGAGCCCACGATGGTTCCATAGTGCATGGGGATCGCCAGCTTGGGCGCCAGCCGATCGGTTGCCTGGGCGGCCTCCTCAGCGGTCATAACGTACGTGCCGCTCACCGGGATAAGAGCCACATCGATATTCTTCACTGCGCCCATCTCCTCGGTAAAATCGCTGTCCCCCGTGTGGTAGATGCTCACGCCTCCCATCTTCACGATGAAACCCACTTTTCCATCCGCTTTGGGGTGGAAGGGAATCCCCGGCTCGCGAAACTTGTTCGTGTTGTACGCGGGAACCATTGTGAGCTCGACCCCATTGAGTTTGAGGCTCTGACCCGGGGACACGATGCGGATTTCCTTGGCGTTGACTTGCCCCTTCAGTTTTTCCTCGCATGACTTGATGGTTAAGATGACCGTTCCCGGTCCGCACACCTTCTTGGCGTCCTCCGGGCTGCAGTGATCCATGTGCTCGTGAGAGATCAGAAGATAATCCGCGGGCTCCAGGTTTGTGGCTGTAATCTTGAACGGATCCACGTAGATGGTCTTCTCGCCTTTGATTCGGAACCCATCGTGTCCCAGCCAGCTGATCTTCACTCCCTTGTATTCGTACATTGCGCACCTCCTTGGACTGTTTATGAAAGAGGCCCCCACCAGTTCCCTTACTATGGACGTAAAATGTTTTCGAACTGACGGATTCTGCTATCACCTCCTCTAGCGGGAAGCCGACGGCTCCCGGTTATGCCGACATACCACCCACCAAGCAGGCGAAATTCGGATCCGCGTCTATGACAAGCGGAAGACGTCCGCAAACGGAGAGCGGACTTTTTCCCTCTTGGGCGGGTGGATCCGATAGCGATCCAGAGGAACCTCCCAGTAATCGATGGTCTCCCGATCGGCGTCCGTGCGCTTCATCAAAAGCCACTTAAGCCCGTTCTCGTCGTCTCGGAACGGGTAGTCCTCCCGGAACAAGTTCCCCCGGCTCTCCTGCCGCGTTTCCATGGCCTTTACGGCCAGTTCGGAAAGTCGCAAGAAGCTGACCGCCTCGTTGGCCTTCACGAGTTCATGGGTGTCCGGAGCCGATACCTGGGGAAGAACCTCTTCGCGCAGTTCCTTTAATTGCTGCCGGACCTCGGCCAGCCGTGCAGCGTTCGGGAAGAGACTGTTGCGGGCCGGCCCGAAAATCCGGCTCACGCCATGGAAGATGTCGAATCCCCGCACCTGGGAAATGCGATGAAGGGGGGCCAGGACTTCTTCCCGCAGGGCCTGGGACTGTGCAGTCTGCACCGGGGCGGTGCCCGCTTCCTTGGCAAATTTCGCGGCCCGTTCCCCAGCCCGGTAACCGCTCACGTTCGCGAATGTGGAGGGAGCGCTGGCAATGGAACCCGCGGCGTTGTGGGGGAGATTGCTGGCAAAACCCACGGCAAAAAGCCCCTCCACTCCGGTCCGGCAATCCAGATCAATCCGGATCCCGGTGCCATGGCGGCTTCCCAGGGTCACGTAGGCGTTCGTTTCCAGAGGTTTCGTGCGCGGGTCCAAGTGAAACTCTTTGAGAGCTCCCGTGAAAAACGGCACCACGCGCTCCAGATCTTTCAGGTCTTCCTCGGTGAAGTTTCTCATGTCGAAATAGCAGGGACCTCTCCCCTCCAGGTTTTCGACGGCAATGGCCCGCACGATGGTCCCCAGGCTGGTAAGCTCCATCCACTTGGGATC
>DATEAK010000053.1:0-11991 GCA_035288405.1 bacterium
TCCCACTTCCTCAAGGGTGCGGGAAATCAACTCCCGTTCCATCTCCCGCACGGAGACCCCGGCTTCCACGGGAATCCTCAATTGCGGGCTGCCGCTCTCTACAGCAGGAACCAGGAAAGCCCCCGGTACCCCCTGATCCTCAAGGCGGATATGCTGCGGGAGAATTCCCTCCCCATTGCAAAGCAGCACGGCCCTCTCCAGAACATTCTCCAGTTCGCGGACATTGCCTTTCCACGTCCATCGGCACAGTAGGTCCATCGCATCTTTTCTTAACCGAGGAATCGGCCTGGAATTTTTCGTGCTTACTTTCTGTATCAAGTGGTCTGCCACCAGGGGAATATCACCCGGGCGGTCTCGGAGAGGCGGAATCATCAGGGGAACAACGTTCAGTCTGTAGTAAAGGTCCTCCCGGAATCCTCCCCGGCGCACTTGGTCGAGTAGGTTGCGGTTTGTTGTGGCGATCACCCGGAGATCCACTGGGATTGGATTCCTTCCTCCAACCCGATCCACCTCATGTTCTTGCAGCACGCGAAGCAGCTTGGCCTGAAGCGGAAACGGCATCTCGCTAACCTCATCCAGCAAAAGCGTGCCGCCATCAGCCAACTCGAATTTGCCGGGCTTGCGGGTCACTGCCCCCGTGAAGGCTCCCCTCTCATGGCCAAAAAGCTCACTCTCCAGAAGTCCCTCCGGCAATGCCGCACAGTTTACGGCGACCAGTAACTTCTGGCCCCGAGGACTGTGGGAGTGTATGTAGCGAGCCAGCAGCTCTTTCCCCGTTCCGCTTTCGCCTTGAATGAGGACGGTCGCATTGCTGATGGCGATGTTTCGGGCCATTTCCAAAATGCTCAGCATCTGCGCATCGGCGGTGATGATCTCGCGCTTCCCTTTGCAGAGGACTTCTTGCGGACGCCGAAGAAATTCTTCACTTCCTGACATTCGCTCCTTCCGCTTGCATACCCGGCGGACTGCATCTTCTAGAATTTCCACGGAAAATGGTTTCAGGATATAGTCCGTCGCCCCTTCGCGCATTGCCTCTACGGCATTCTCGATAGTCCCGTATGCCGTGATCATAATGAAGGAGACCTGTGGATTTTGCTCCTTGGCCTTGTGGAGGACATCTAGACCGCTGACGTGAGGCATCCGAACATCGCTGATCACCACATCGAAGGTCTGTTTTTCGAGTTTGTACAAGGCTTCGAGCCCGCTGCAGGCCACCTCGACGGCGCAACCTGCCCTGCTCAGGGCCGCCGATAGTGCAAGCCTCATGTCCGCCTCATCGTCGACCACCAGTATCGAAAGGGAAGAGAGACTTTGCTTGATCATAATCACTCCAATCCGGGATTTCCTTCCGGTCGGCCGCCGGGAAAGATCAATGTCAGTTCGGTCCCTTTGCCTGGCTGACTGGTAACCTCCAGCCGGCCGCCATGAGCTGTAACGATGTTATGGACAATGGCCAGCCCCAGCCCCGTTCCCGAATCCTTCGTGGTGAAGAAAGGGTCGAAGATCCGGGAGATTTGGTCCTCCGGGATTCCTACTCCGGAATCACAAAATGCAATCTCGATCCGGCGGGCTGAAGGACAGACATTCGGGCCTCCCCTGCCGGAGGCAGTGCCGGGGGGAGAAAGGTACCGGGTGCATACCCGAAGGGATCCTCCGGCAGGCATTGCCTCCACGGCATTCAAGATCATGTTGAGGAATACTTGTTTCAGAAGCTCCCGATCGCCCGGCATCGTCGGATTTTCACAACTGAACTCGGGTTTCATAGTGATATGATTTTGTTCTAGAAGGTAGCGTGCGAACTGTAAGGTTTCGGAAACAAGATCGTTTACCGCGATGGGATCCGCTGCGGGTTTCGAGCTTCTCGTGAACAGCAATAAATTCGTCAAGATATGATTGAGACTTCTCACTCCGGAACTGATGCGTTCCGCCAGATCTCTCTTGTCCGGATCGTGTTCCAGCTCGCGCTTGAGAAGGGTGGCAAAGAGCTCGATGCTGCCCAGCGGGTTTCGGATCTCGTGGGCCATATGGGCAGCCATCTCTCCCATTGCTAAGAGACGGCTGCGGCGCTGTCCCTCTTCCTCCAAATGCTTGAGCCGCGTTACATCTTGAAGGAGAATCACGACTCCCGCCATCTGTTTTTCGTGGCCCTGCATGGATGTCGTGGAAACACGCAAGACGATACGGTCCCGGGCTCGCCCGTCAGGAAGCGAAAATTCTGAGTCCACCGGGAACCCGCAGCAGTCGGCAGATACGGGATCAGACCCTCCGGGGGGCAAATAGGGGCTTAAGTTCTCTCGCCAGTGAGCACCCAGCACCAAGCCCGGATCGAGGTCGGTGAGCTGCTGAGCGGCTCGGTTAAACAGTCGGACCTCTCCGGCCATGTCCAGAACGACGACACCCGTCTGGAGGCTCTCTAGAATATTGTTCAGATAATTCTTAACCTCTTCCTTCTCCTGAAGATTTCTCTCGAGTTCCTGGTTCTTTTCCTGCAACTCCAGTGTGAGGTCCTTCACGCGCTTTTGCAGCAATCCGTAAGAGCGGCGAAGTGTTTCGGTGGCGCGGGTAAAAGATTCGAACGCCGCGGCCAGCAGCTTTCCCTCGGAATTGTCCTGGGCGCCGCGCACTGGCTCCGGGAGGAGCCGGAGCCGGCGCTCAACGGATTCCTGATAAATTGGTTCGGGGCTTTCTCCGCCCTCGGGAGTTAAAGAAGAGTACTCATACAGGTGAGACTCCGCCGAAATCGGTTTCATGGCGCTGTCCCCTCCTTGGAGCTCTCCAGGAAAGGTGGAGCTTTCGCCCGCAGCTTGGTCTGCCAGTCCATATCTGCGAGAAAATTCGTCGCCACTTCTGACAGGAAAGCGTCCGACTTGGTGGAGCTCAGGGCCTTGAAAATCTCCCGTGCCTTCTCCGGCACCCCGAGCTTTTGATAACTCAGCCCCATCTGCAGTGAAGCCCACGCAGATTGGGGGGAGTTGGGAAAGAGCTTTTGTGCTTTGCCGTATGCCTCCAGCGCCTCCTTGGTTTTGCCCATCTGGAAAAGGCTGTCTCCCAGGAGGAAGTAGCTTGCGGCAATGTGGGTATCATCCGTGCCGACCTCCGGAATGTAAGACTGGATGGCGCGCGCGAAAAAGCCGGCGGCCGCCTCGAATTTCCCACGCGCCCAGGAGAGACGGCCCTCGTTGTACAAGGCGAGAGAGGCACCCGAAAATTTCGGGTTCGCCTGCAGTGCCTGTTCAAAGAAGCGCGCCGCACGGTCCGGTTCGTTCTGAGCCATGGCGATTTCCCCGAGGCGCAGCAGCCCCATAGGTCGATAGGAGGATCCAGGGTAATCCTTTTGCAGAGCGGAAAAGATTTCAGCGGCTCCGGACCGGTCACCTCCGGCCCAACGAGTCTCTCCCAACAAAAATAGGAGACGGTCCCGGGGGATGTTCTGCTTTTTTCTTCCCAAAAGATCGCGGTACACCTCCGTGGCAGGGCCGGAAAGACCCAGTGCCGCAAGGCTCTCCCCCACTTGCAGGAGGGTCTCCTGGCTGGCAGCCTCGTTCAAGACATCGCGCCGCATTTTCTCGTACAAGTCGACCACGGCGATGTGGCGCCCCAATCCGGCATAAAAGGCGATCTGGTCTTGGACGGTTTGTCGAACCAGATCTGCGGCTTGAGCCGCCAGCACGCCATAAGGATACTGGGTCTGATGAATCTTCAAGGTTTCGAGAGCCTCGCGAAATTGCTTACTGTCCTTCTGACGGGTGGCCAAACGGATCAAGGCAACCTCGCTCAATACGGGAGTGGTTTGAGCCCGCGCTATTTCACGGTAAACTTCCGTGGGATCCTGGCGAAATTTCGACGAAACCCATTGGATCGGGTTCAAGACGGCTTTCGCCTGCGTCGAGTTTTCTCCTTCCATGTCGGCCAGGCGGATCCGGCTGATGTATCCTCCCTCTTCATAGGGGTACCGTGTAGCGGCCTCCTGGTAGATCTGCCGGCCTTCCCGGTTCTGACCTGTTCGTCGATAGGAATCCCCGATTCGGGCCAGTCCTCGCGTGCTGAGCGGATCTACCGGGTAAAGGTTCACAAGATCGAAAAACTTCCGCCGCGCTTCAGGATATTTTCCGCGTTGGTAGAATGTTTCGCCCATGGCAAACAGGGTCGCTGCGGAGGAGATCCCCCCACGGGGATACGAAGCCAGCGCTTTCCTGTAAAAGGCCTCGGCTCTTTCGAATTGGCCAAGACGATAAAATGTGTTTCCAACTCCATAGCTGGCCTCAATCCCGGGCGCCGAGTTCTTAAACTGAGCACTGATCCGCTCGTAGATCACCTGGGCTTCCGCAAACCTCTCCAGGGCAAAATAGGTTTCTGCGAGTCCCAGCATTGCGTAGGGGAGATAACGGCTCTTCGGAAATGTCTCAATAAAAGTCTGGTAGATCGCCTCGGCTTCATAATAGTATCCCATGCCGCTGTAGCTGCGCCCGATCTGTAATTGAAACCACGGAGCGATGGGAGACCGCGGATAGCGCTGGAGCAATTCCCGGTACTCGTCGATTACCTGGACAAACTGTCTTTTACCCGCCTGCGTGGCCATGTAAAAAAGGCTATCGCCACGCAGGACTTCGGCGCTCTCTCTGAGTCGACTATTCGGAAATTCTTTGAGGAGACGGGTGAGCTGGTTTCGCGCCAGATCGTAATTGCGATTCTGGAACAATTTCAGAGCCACAAAGTAAACTTCTTGATCGGTATTGTCCGCTTCTGTCCCTGCCGGGTTTTGACTTGCCGACTTCCCGGCGGGTTCTCCTCGGACTTCGCTGAGGATCCCGGCAACCCCGATCACGACAATAAGCAAAAGGATTCCGTTTCTGAAATGCATCTCGCGATGGTACTCCTCTTTGGAACTTACCAGAAGAGACGAGCAAGATTCGTACCAGTAGGTGAGCCGGATTGGGAATTCGGAAAGACCGCAGGAACCCTGTAGGTAGTCCACTTTCCTGCAGATCAGAACCACCTTCAGGAGTTAGAGAGGAACTTCTTCTGTCAAATTCAGCGGATTACATGTCAGGATTTTGACAATGGTTGTGCGAGTTGCTTCTTTTTTAGTTTTTCCACCAGAGTGGTGCGGTTCATCCCCAGTAAACGAGCGGCTTTATTTTTCACCCAGTCTGCTTTTTCCAAGGCTCTGAGGATCAATTGGTTTTCGAAGCGATCGACAACTTCCTTGAGCGAAATCCCTTGATCAGGAATATCGAACTGCAAGAAGTTTCCATCCGAACGGGCACCAAAGAACTTCTTCGGCAAGTCTTCAATCTCGATGGTGCCCGCTTCTTTGAGGATGACAATGCGCTCGATGAGATTTTCCAGTTCCCGCACATTGCCAGGCCACTCGTAGTTCGATAAATGCTTTAAAGCCTCATCGCTAACACCGAGCATATGCTTGCTTTTCTCCCTATTAAAGTGCTCCAAGAAGTGGTTGACAAGCAGGGGAATATCACCCTGTCGGTGACGCAACGGTGGCAGAGAAATGGGGATCACGTTCAGACGGTAATATAGGTCTTCCCGAAATGTGCGGTTGGAGACAGCCTGCTCCAAATCCTGGTTGGTGGCCGCGATGATCCGCACATCGACCTTAATTGTTTTTGTACCTCCAATCCTTTCGAACTCCTGCTCTTGCAAAACCCTTAGGACCTTTACCTGCAGGGCGGGACTCATGTCCCCGATTTCATCGAGGAAAATGCTACCCTGATGGGCCAGCTCGAATCGACCAATCCGGGTCGCCGAGGCACCCGTAAAAGCCCCCTTCTCATGTCCAAAAAGCTCGCTTTCCAGCAAGGTTTCGGGGATGGCACCACAATTCACAGGGATGAGGGGGCGATCTTTACGATGGCTGTTGAAGTGAAGCGCTCGTGCCACGAGTTCCTTGCCGGTTCCACTTTCTCCGCTGATGAGCACGGTGCTGTCACTGTCAGCCACCTTCTCAATCAGTTGGAAAACCTGCTGCATTTCCGGGCTATCGCCCACGATATTTTCGAATCGATATTTTCTCTGAAGCTGGCGTCTTAAGGCCAGGTTTTCAATGAATAATTTCTGATCTTCATAGCGGCGAAAATGGGTGCGCCTCTCTGAGCCTGGGAAAGGACTACCGCTTCCCCTCCAACGCTTTTCCTCTAGTGCCCGCAAGATCAACTTCTTGAGTTCCTGAAGGTGGAACGGCTTCGTAACAAAATCGTAGGCGCCAGCTCCCATGACTTCTGCCGCAGTTTGTGTACTTCCAAACCCTGTCATCGCGATGGCGAGAGTTCTCCTGCCGAGTTGCCCCATTTCTTTGAGAACTTCAAAACCGTCCACCCGAGGCATTTTTAGATCGACCAACATGAGCTCGAATTCCCTTTCTCGCAAAAGGTCGATAGCCCTCTGGCCACCACCGGCCACGCTCACGACAAATCCTTGCCGAGAAAGGAACTCCTTTAGGAGATCCCGGGTCTCCTTTTCGTCATCGACAACAAGGATTTCAGTTCTTTCCATGGGCGGGCCCAATCCTGGTTGGTTATTTGGCGTGTCCATGTATACAGCATTTTCAAGGGGATGTCAAAGTGAAAACTGGAATTGTCCCTTGACATCATTACCCTATTATGCTAAAAATTCTTGTTCGTTGACTGATTAGACCGACGAATCCATCGGCTTGTTAAAGTGAAAACGAGTGAGGTAACGCACTGATGTATGCAATCGTTGGAACAGGGGGCAAACAAATCCAGGTATCTCCAGGCGAGATTGTTCGAGTGGAAACCTTGCCCGGAAAAGTTGGAGAAACCATTGAGATTCCGGAAGTTCTTCTTCTCAATCGGGATGGGAACGTCGAAGCGGGAACACCGACTCTACCAGGTGTGCGGGTAACAGCGCAAATTTTGTCCCACGGGCGTAGTAAGAAAGTCATCGTTTTTAAGCACAAGCGCCGGAAAAACTACCGCCGCAGGAATGGCCACCGTCAGGGATTTACAGAGATCAAAATCACGGATATCCTCGCCGGTTCAGGGAGTAACTAAAACAATGGCTCACAAGAAGGGACAGGGGAGTACAACAAACGGCCGAGACAGTATCGGTAAGAGGCTCGGAGTCAAGGCAGGGTGCGGGCAACGGGTCAGCGCAGGCAGCATTCTGGTCCGCCAGCGGGGCACCCACTTTCATCCCGGCATCAACGTGGGCTTAGGAAACGATTACACCCTTTTTGCGACCGTCGATGGGGTCGTGCAATTTGAAACCAAACCCGGTGGCCGTAAAATCGTCAGCATCTTGACTACCTAAGACCGATTGATGAGGGAAGCAATGTTTTTATTCACTCGCCGCCTTTGCTCCCCTCCTGCCGCTTTTCCTCTCTCCTCTGGGCCGCAATAAGAATTCTCGAAGGGGTATTCCTTGCTTGTTGATCAAGCCAAGATTTTCCTCAGGGCTGGAAAAGGGGGAGGTGGTTGCCTCAGTTTTCATAGGGAAAAGTACGTGCCGCGGGGCGGGCCCGATGGAGGCGACGGAGGACGGGGAGGTCATATCTTCCTGCGCACAAATCCGAACCTTCACACGTTGGCAGATTTCGCCTATCGCAAGATCTATCAATCCCCACCAGGTGGCCCTGGAGAAGGGGGAAACCGCCATGGCCATCACGGGGAAGATATAATCCTTAGCGTTCCCGTCGGAACTGAAGTCATCGATGCGCAAACCGGAGAGCTTCTAGCCGACCTGTCCCGGGAAGGAATGGAATTTCTCGCAGCCCGTGGTGGACAAGGTGGCAAGGGAAATGCCCGGTTCAAGTCTTCAACGAACCGTACCCCGCGGCAACGGGAACTCGGAGAGGCGGGCCAGGAGCAATCGTTGGTTTTAGAACTCAAAGTTCTGGCGGATGTAGGGCTTTTGGGGTTCCCGAACGCAGGTAAATCGACCTTCATTTCCAGGATTTCGGCAGCCCGGCCCAAAGTGGCTTCTTACGCCTTTACGACCCTGGAACCCGCCCTGGGAGTTTGGGAACTTCCTGGAGGTCCCATCGTGGTGGCCGACGTTCCCGGAATCATTGAGGGAGCTCATCAGGGAAAGGGGCTGGGACTCCGCTTCTTGAAGCATCTCGAACGGACGGGAATCCTCCTCTATCTGATCGATTTCAGTGTTCCATCCTCCGAGATTCCTCCCTGGGATCAATATACAGCTCTGCGGTCTGAAGTCGTTGCCTACGGGAAGGGACTGGCGGATAAGCCCTATCTGGTCATAGCCACCAAAATGGACTTGCCGACTGCCGTAGAAAACTGGTGCTCCCAGGCGGATCTTTTCCGGGAAAAGGAAATCTTCCCGATCCCCATCTCGGCACTCGCCGGGAGCGGAATCGAGGATCTCGCACGGGACGTTGATGCGCTTCTACCGCACAAGGGAAGAAAGCTAAATGTCTGTGTCGGATAACACAAGAGCAAACGATGGGCAGCTGCGAGAGCGCCTTCGTACCCGCAATATCAAGCGGATCGTTATTAAAATCGGCAGCAGTGTTCTTGCCCTACCTCAATGCGGGCTCAATACCGCTACGATCGAATCCATCTCCTCCCAGATTGCCTCCCTCCGCAGTCAAGGACTGGAAATCCTCCTGGTCTCTTCAGGCGCCATTGCTTCCGGAGTCCTCAAGCTCGGTCTCAAAGAGCCCCCCCGCACTTTGCCGCTCAAGCAAGCTGTGGCCGCCGCGGGGCAAAGCCATCTCATCCGAACCTATGAAAAATTCTTCGAGGTGTACAGCACTCATGTAGCCCAGATTCTTTTGACCCACGAGGATCTGCGGGACCGCAAACGTTATCTGAATGCCCGCACCACGTTGCTCACGCTCCTTCAGCTCGGTGCCCTCCCGATCATTAATGAAAACGATACGGTCGCTGTGGATGAGATTCGATTTGGCGACAACGATACTCTATCCGCCCAGGTCGCAAGCTTGATGGATGCCGATCTTTTACTTATCCTGACCGATACCGATGGACTCTATGATAAAGATCCCGGAGCTGGAGGGAATCCTCATCTCATTCCCTCAGTTGCCGAGGTTACTGTCGAGGTCGAGAAACTGGCGGGAGCACGTCCGGGCGCCCTGGGAACCGGGGGGATGCTCACAAAAATCCGAGCCGCGAAGGCCATGAGCCAGGCGGGTGGCTTCACGGTAATCGCCAACGGGAGGGAAGAAGCAATCATCACGCGCATCCTTTCCGGTGAAGTTCTCGGTACTCTTTTCCTTCCCACCGAGAAACCATTGCGCAGCCGGAAACACTGGATCCTTCACACTCTGCGGCCTCGAGGGGAGATCACGGTCGACGACGGGGCCAAGGAAGCTCTGGTTCGCTACGGGAAAAGCCTCCTCCCTTCCGGTATCCTCGATGTGCGAGGAAACTTTGCATTCGGGGATGCCGTCAGTTGCCTCGGACAGGACCTGCGCGAATTCGCCCGGGGTCTGGTCAACTACAGCGCCCGGGATCTCGTGAAGATCAAAGGGGCTCGCACAGACACTATTGAATCCATTCTGGGGCGCAAAGACTATGATGAAGTCATCCACCGGGACGATTTGGTCCTCCTGGAGGTTTAACCAGTGGCAACGGAAACCCTGAAAAGCATGATTCTCTCCATGGGCCAAAATGCCCGAGCCGCTTCCCGTCCCCTGAGGCAGATGTCTACCACGATAAAGAACAATGCTCTGGAGTCTATGGCCGCCAGCCTTCTGGACCATGGGCAGGAGATCCTGGAGGGTAACCAGCGCGATTTGGCCGCAGCCCGAGAGAAGAACTCGAGTCCGGCGATGATAGATCGCCTCACTTTGAACGAGCAGAGGCTCCAGGCCATGGCAAGTGGAATTCTGGAAATTGCCGCTCTCCCCGATCCCGTGGGAGAAGTGCCGAGAATGTGGCGCAGGCCCAATGGCCTCTTGATCGGGAAATGTCGGGTTCCTCTGGGAGTCATCGGAGTCATTTACGAATCCCGGCCCAATGTCACTGCCGACACGGCGGCTCTCTGTCTGAAATCGGGAAATGCGGTCATTTTGCGAGGGGGTTCCGAAGCCTTCCATTCCAATCGAGTGATTACCCGGGTTTTGTCCGAAGCGGCCAGCAGCCGGGGAATTCCCGAGGGTTCTTTACAACTCGTTGAGACGACCGACCGGGAGGCCGTCTACGAACTTCTTCAAATGGACCGCTACCTCGATGTCATCATCCCCCGCGGAGGACCCGATCTAATTTCCCTGGTCAGCGAGCGTTCCCGGGTACCGGTCATCAAACACGATAAAGGGTTGTGCCATACGTATGTGGATTCCCACGCGGACCTGGAGATGGCCCTGCGAGTCTGCACGAACGCCAAGGTTCAGCGTCCCGGTGTCTGCAATGCAATGGAGACTCTTCTGGTGCATCAGACAGTCGCTGCTTCCTTCCTCCCGCGCATCGGGGAAGCTTTAAGCCGCGCAGGCGTCGAGATCCGAGGCTGTCCTCGCACTTGCGCCCTCCTTCCCGCAGCCCGGCCGGCTCAACCGGAAGACTGGGATGCGGAATACCTGGACCTGATCTTATCTGTGAAAGTAGTCGATAGTTTGGATGAGGCCACGGCGCATATCGAGCGGCACGGATCAGGACTGGCCGAAGCCATTATCACCTCTGATTATACAAACTCGCGGCGCTTCCTTGATGAGGTCGATGCCGCCGCCGTATTCGTAAACGCCTCTACTCGTTTTACCGACGGCAACCAGTTCGGTCTAGGCGCCGAGATGGGAATCAGCACCCAGAAGCTCCATGTGCGCGGTCCCATGGGCCTTGAAGATCTAACCTGTACGAAGTACATTATTCTGGGAGACGGACAGGTCCGGGAGTAGTCCGGCTCGGCCGGAAATTCCCCGATTTCAAAGAGGTTTGATGCGGCTCGGCATCCTAGGAGGGACATTTAACCCGATCCACTGCGGCCATCTCCTCTGTGCGGGTCAGGTCCGGGAAAAGCTGGCTTTGGATCAGGTCATCTTTATCCCTACGGGGCAACCCCCTCATAAGGAGGGAAATCCGGTTCTTAACCCGTACCATCGTCTGGCCATGGCTTACTTGGCCACAATGCCATTTGCGGCTTTCACGGTTTCCACTCTGGAAGTGGAACGACCGGGAAAGTCTTACTCGGTCGAGACCATCACTGCGATTCGAGATTGTTTCTCTCCCGAGACCGAGTTTTTCTTTATCCTCGGCAGCGACGCCATTCTGGAAATCGGGACCTGGAAAGATACAGATAAGCTTCTCAAGAGCTGCCATTTTGCGGTTGTGAATCGCCCCGATCATGAGGTGGATGATCTCTTTCCCCATCTGCAGCACTCGGTGAAGTCCCGCTATCCCGAACTCGAGTTCCTTCCCAGCAAGCCCTCCGGAAGCGGAGGAATGATTGGGATAAAGGGCTCGCCCTACTCCGTGCACATGATTCCAAGCTTGACACTGAGGATTTCCGCTTCAGAAATCCGCCAACGTTTACGTCAGGGCCGTAGCGTGGCGGGCTTGGTGCCGACCGCAGTGGAACGGCACATCGTCAAGTATGGACTTTACTTGAAGGAGGATTCATGGCGTTGAGCGCAGAAGAGAGAATCAAGGTTTGCGGTCGAGTTGCAGGAGAAAAGAAAGCCACGGATTCCATTCTCCTGGACTTGCGCGAGCTTTCCACGATCACCGATTACTTTCTCATTTGCAGCGGTCAATCGCAACGCCAGGTGAAGACCATCGCCGATGCAATTGATGAAGTCCTCTCCCAGAGCGGTGTCCAACCTGTGGGGCGCGAAGGCTACGAGGAGGGACGCTGGGTTTTGCTCGATTACGACGAATTTATCGTGCACATATTCCAACCCGAAGTCCGCAAGTTCTATGACCTGGAACGGCTTTGGGGAGTCACCGTGCAGCATTGGGCTGAACCCGCCGGCACGTTTGTGGCCGCGCCCCAGCGCCGTCCGGCGAACCTATAAACAGTTTCTTTTCACAGGAACCGATATGA
>DATEAK010000054.1:0-6782 GCA_035288405.1 bacterium
GCAGCCTGATCCGTAATCGGGTTTCCCGCCAGCGAGATGAGATCTAGGGGCCGAGTGATTTTGCTCTTTGCTTTGGAGAGATAACTCTCGGCCTTGCCAAGATCAAAGGTATACACCGGAGGATTCTTGGGATTACCCCACATGTTCAGGGGAATCGGCACCGAGTTGCGGAATACGTTCCCCTTCATCACCTCTTTGTTGAACCCGTCGTAGTCAAAGGCATGGGCGACGGCCTTCCGCACGTTCACATCGTTCAAAGGAGAGCGCTGGTTGTGGATGCGGATGACGAAGGTCCGCAGGGTCTGATCCTTGGTCACCTTGACCCCCTTCGTGGCCTGCATGCGCTCAAACTGTTCAGGCGGGAGCAGGGTGTGAGTCATGTGGATCGTCCCCTTCTGCAAGTTCAGGACCTGGGAAGCAGGCTCCCGGATAATCCGCACCTCGGCGCTTTGCACATGGCTCCCCTTCCAGCCCCGCCAGTACTCCGCGAACCGATCCATGACGAACCCTGTTGCGGGCTCGTGGCTGCGCAGCTTGAAAGCTCCCGAACCCGCATCGTTTCGGCTCAACCAGGGAGCCCCCAAATCTCCTCCCTTCTCGCTCTTCTGGACCAAATCCTTGTTGACCACGCAGATGATCGGCACGATAGAAAGAAAGGGAGCAAAGGGCTGGTAGAGCTTCATTCGCACCGTATAGCGGTCCAGAGCCTCGCTCGCCCCGGGTTTGAGACATGGTTTAAACACGGAAGCAGGGTCCTTCCCCAGACGCAGAAGCCGGTCTACGCTGTAGACCACGTCCTCCGCCGTAAGCTCCCGGCCGTCATGAAACTTCACCCCCCGGCGCAGACGGAACGTCCAGGTGAGCCCGTCCCCGGAGACCGAGTAGGATTCCGCCAGCCAGGGCACCGCTTCGGGAGGATTCCGCTCAAAGCGAATCAAATTGTCGTACATATTCAGAGTGAACGAATAGACCTCGATGGTGTATGCCTCATGGGGATCCAACGAGGAGATTTCCGTGCGGGCCGCCTGCACGAAGTGGCCACGCGCCTCGGCCGCATTCCCGCGCCCTCGCTGCAGAAAAACCGAGCCCAGGGTGCCTGCCAGGTTAGCCGCCACCATACCGGCGCCTGTTTTCAGGAACGCGCGGCGGTCGAGAACGTGACCCGCTCCTCTTTTTGCTCCATCATTACGACGCATCGCTTTCTCCTATTCTCATTTTGCTGCCTTCCCGTTTTTCTGCTTTTTCCAAGCCAAAGCCTCCTACCCGCGCTACGGTCTCCTCGGATGTTGACAGTTCCGCGCTCCGGAAACAGGCAGCCTCGTGTCCCGGCCCGATGGGAGAGAGCGCAGGTTCGGAAGCGTTGCACAGCCCTTCTTGGAACAGCGGGCAACGGCTCGAAAACCGGCAGCCCTGGGGGAGAAAAAGAGGGCTCGGTGGCTCCCCTTCCAGGAGGTTTTCATCCTGAGGCTCACCCGGGGACAAGCGAGGGATGGCAGCCAGCAAGGCTCGCGTGTAAGGGTGCCTGGGGTCCCGCAAGACCGCTTCCGTAGGTCCAATTTCGACGACCTTTCCCAGGTACATGACGGCCACACGGTCGCACATGATCCGCACGATCCTCAGGTCATGAGAGATAAACACGTACGTCAGCTTAAACTCGGAGCGCAGGTCACTCAGAAGCTTCAGGATGCGGGCCTGAACGGAAACGTCCAGTGAGGCCGTGGGCTCGTCCAGGATGAGGACTCTCGGGTTCAGCGCCAGAACCCGGGCCAGGGTCAGGCGGCGGAGCTGGCCGCCGCTGAGTTCATGGGGGAAACATTCCAGGTGTTCCGTATCCAGACCCACGGCCTTCACGATCCTGACCACGCGCTCCATCCTCTCGCTCCATGGCAGGTCCGTATGAGCCCGCAGCGGTTCATCGAGGGAGCGCGCCATCGGCCACCAGGGATCGAAGGAGGCCAAGGGATCCTGATGAACGTACTGGAGGCTCAAGCCCAGCCTCCGCAGATCCTTGGCAGGCAGGCGGCTCAGGGGTTTCCCCTCCAGAAAAATCTCGCCGGCCGTGGGCCGGTAAATTCCCTGGACGGTTTTTCCCAGGGTCGTCTTGCCGCATCCCGATTCTCCCACGATCCCGATCACCTCTCCGGCATTTACCTCCAAGCTGACCCCATCCACCGCCCGCAGCAAGCCCGTGATCCGGTGCAGGAGCCCGGAGCGCACGGGAAAATATCGCTTTAGGGCCCGAATCTCAAGGAGTGGGGAGGTCATCGCTTCATCCAAAAAGATGGCAGAAAACCGCGTGATCCTCATCCGCCTGAGTGAGTCCAGGCTTGTGATCGCGGCACCTATCGAGACGCTGGGGGCAACGGTCGTAGAACCGGCACCCCTTGTTGATGTTGATCAGCGTGGGGACCGTGCCCGGAATTTGACTGATTTCTTTCTTCTCCGGCGACGGGACACTGTCCAAGAGCTTCACGGTGTAAGGATGCCGGGGTGATTCGAAGAGCTTGCGCACCGGGGCCGTCTCGGCGATCTGCCCTGCATACATCACACTGACGCGGTCGCAAATCGTGGCCACCACACCCATGTCGTGCGTAATGAAGAGGACCGAGCATCCGTCACGGGCTACCAAGTCGCGGAAGATTTTTAAAATTTGGGCCTGCACCGTCACGTCGAGGGCTGTCGTGGGCTCGTCGGCAATGATCAGTTCGGGTCTGGGCAGGAAAGCCATGGCGATGAGAATTCGCTGGCGCTGCCCGCCGCTCAATTCGGCGGGGTACTTGGCCAGGATCTTGTCGGGATCAGGGAGATGCACCGCCCGTAGCAGATCCAGGATCTCTTGGTGGTCGCTTCCCGGACGGTTAGGACGTCCGTTTCTGCTGCGGCCTTTGTACTTCAAGATGTCCCCCATCTGGGTGCCCACGGTGTGCACAGGGTTCAGAGGACCCAGCGTGTCTTGAGGGACCAGAGTAATCCGGCTCCCCCGAACCCGGCTGCGTAGGTTCTCTTGAGACAATGTCATCAAGTTTTCTTGATCGAGCCAGATCTCACCCCGGACGATCCGCCCTGGGGGACAGGGAATTAGCCCAAGGACACTGCGACCTGTGACGGTCTTTCCGCAGCCGCTCTCTCCCACCAGACCCAAAACCTCGCCCTTGGCTACCGCGAGGTTCACTCCATCGAGGGCCTGAACGACACCCCTTTCCGTGTGAAACTCCAGGGCCAGATCCTTGATTCGGAGAAGATGGCTCTCTTCGGCGGTCCGGTGCATCTAACCTTCGATCCCCCTGAGCCTGGGATCCATGGCATCCCGGAGAGAATCCCCCATCAAGATATATCCCATAACGGTCAGGAAAATCGCCAGGCCAGGGAACAGAGCATACCACCATGTCCCGGGGAGATACTCCCGAGATTCAGCGATCATTAACCCCCACTCCGGAGTCGGCGGTGAAACTCCGACCCCAATGAACCCCAGCGTCGCGGCCAGAAGAATGGTGAACCCTATCCCCAGCGTGCCTCGCACGATGATGGTGGGAAGCGTGTGGACAAAAATATGCCGAAACAGGATCGAGACAGGGCTCACCCCCAGGGACTGGCTGGCCTCTATGTAAAGTTCGTGGCGCAAAGACTGGGTCTCCGCCTCAACGATGCGGGTAAAGCGGGGCCAGAAGGACACAGACAGGGCCACGATCACGTTCGGAACATTGGGACCCAGAGCAGCAGCCAGAGAGAGTGCCAGGATGATTCTGGGAATGGCCAGAAAAACGTCGGCCACTCGCATGATAACTTCGTGGATGGCGCCGCTGTAGTAACCGGCCACCAGGCCCAAGGGCACTCCGATGGCAATGGACAGAAGCGTGACTGCCAGAGCAATGAACAGCGTCACCCGGCCCCCGTACAGGACCCGGCTGAAAATGTCACGTCCCATCCGGTCGGTACCAAACCAGTGCTTTGCACTCGGGCTTTGGAGCCGCTCCGCAACTCGGACGTTTTCGTAGGCATCTTCCGGAAAGGGGGAAAGCACGGGCGCGGCCACGGCCAAAAAGAAGGTGACCAGGACAAGCACTGTGCCCAACCCCGTCAGCTTGTCCCGAAAAAATAGGCGCAGCATCCGCCGGTTCAGAAGCTTTTTCGCCAGTCCTACTCCGGGTAGGCTTTGCAGGGCCGAAACCCGCCCGTTCATTCTCACGCCTCCTGCCGCCGGATGCCCCTGGGATCAATGAGGACGAGGAGAATGTCCACCCCCAAATTGACCAGAACGTACGTGATCCCCGAGATAAGCGTCACCCCCAGAATCGCCTTGTAGTCGAACAGCAAAATGGAGGAGACCGCATAAAGCCCCAGACCAGGCCAGTCAAAAACCGTTTCGATGGCCACAGTGCCCGCCAGCAAAGCGCCAAAGATGAGGCCGATCTGGGCGATCGTGGCATTGAGGGCATTGCGCAAAACATATTTGACAACGACTACCCTCTCGGGCAGACCCATAGCGCGCTCATAGAGAACATAGTCTCGCTGCAGGCTGTCCAGGACGCCCGAGCGCGTGAACCGCATGATGGTGGCAATGGCTGGCATTGACAGGGTCAGCCCTGGCAGCAAAAGATGAACCACCGAGCTCCACAGAGCTCCCAGGCTCCCCGTGATCAAGGAGTCAAGGAGGTACAAACCGGTCACGGTTGTCGGTGGCGCCCCGACGATCCTTCCTCCAATCGGAAGGAGGTTCAAATACATGCCGAAGAAGAGCTGGCACATGAGGCCCAGCCAGAAACTAGCAATGGAGAGGCCGCCTACGCTGAAGATCGTCAGCCCCTTGTCGATCATCGAGTTGCGGCGCAGGGCGGCGATGGTTCCCAGGGGAATCCCGAGGCCGATGGCCAGCGTCATCGCCACCAGCGTCAACTCCATGGTGGCGGGAAATCTTGCTATCAGATCCTCGACCACCGGACGATTACTGTAAAGCGAGCTGCCAAGGTCCCCCTTCCCCAACTGCACAAGGTAAGAGAGGAACTGGGCATAGAGCGGCCGGTCAAGACCCAGTTGATGGCGGAGAGATTCCACCTGCTCCCGGCCCGCCATGGGCCCAGCCAGGAGAGCGGCGGGATCGGCCGGTACCACACGGGAAATTACAAACACCAGTAGAAGCAAGCCGAACAGGATCGGGAACAGGAGCACCAGGCGCTTGAAAACAAATGCTCTCACTTCCATAAGGAAGGGCCTCCCGCCCTAGACACCCGCACCTGTGGTCTGCTCTTTCTGACAAAGCCCCATTATCCCAACGCGGAGAAAATGTCCAGCTCGGTCTGGAAAACGCCGTCAAATTGATATGACAGGACCGTATCGGATACTCTCTCGCCAAAAATGGGAATGGGGAGTAAGGTCCTTTTGAAGGTCAGCGTCCGAGAACTCGAATTGGCCTCCGAACCATCTCCGCCAGGCGCCTTCTCCGGCCCCTAGCGCCAATCACGCAAAGCAAACTGACCGGCTATCCTCTTTTTAGCTGGGACGCCCGATAACATGTTATGTGAAATTGAAGGCAATCGTTAAGGTCATCAGGGCTTTTCTTCGATCCTCCACAGGAGAATCCTGTGGCGGTGCTTGCGACCGCCGGGCAGGACTTCAACCTTTTCCAGCTCCACGACGTGGGTGGGAGGCCACCTTTCGATGTCAAAGTCGTGGGAGACCACGCGCGCCCCCGGCCTGAGTTGTCGCTGGAGGATCGGGCGGATCTTCTCGTTGAACCAGGGGAGCATGTAAAGCGTAACTACGGTTGCCGGGGTAACGTCGGCGGTCAGGGCATCCTGCTCCCGAAACTCCACCAAGTGGCTCACCCCTTCTTCCGCCGCCTTTTTTCGCGCGAGCTTGACCAGCTCAGAATCGATTTCGAACCCCACACCTCGGGCGCCGAATTTTTTTGCCGCCCGGATCACGATCCGTCCGTCGCCGCTACCCAAATCGTAAACGACATCATCCTTCGTGACCCCGGCGAGCTCGAGCATCCGGTCCGCCACCTCCACAGGCGTGGGGACGAAGGGGATTTCGTCCCGGAGCCACTCTGGGGTGGGGTCGCTTGCGGCGATGAATACCCAACTCCAGGCAGCGAGGACTCGGAGGCTCCAAAGGTTTTGCATCTTTACCACCGCTAACCAGTTCGCGTCTATTGGCAGCGAAAAGTATCCGGGAACCGGCTCGATGTCAACTCTCAGGTGGAAAAGCCCGCAGAGGACTGCCCCAAGGAATTTGTGGTTTTGCCCGAATTGGTTTATACGAAGGTATGCTGGATCAAACCGCTTTGAACTCAAAGGCTCGTGTACCGCTTGCGGTTCCCTTCTTTTACGGCTGGGTGGCGGTAACACTTAGCTTTCTCTCGACTTTGGTCGGTGCTGGGATTCGCTCCGCCCCGACCGTGTTTATCCATCCTTTGGAGATGGAGTTCGGATGGAGTCGGGCAGCGATCGCCTTTGGGATAAGCGTCAATCTCCTTCTCTACGGTCTTGCCGCCCCCATTAGCGGCTGGCTTCTCGATCGCTTTGGTCCCCGGCGTGTCATGCTGGGAAGTCTGGGGTTTATGGCTGTAGGTGTCGGCTTGACGACAATGATGAAAGAATACTGGCACCTCGTTTTTCTCTGGGGGGTCGTCATCGGTCTGGCGGCCGGGGGAACGGCTTCCGTGCTTTCAGCAACGGTTGCCAACCGCTGGTTTGTCGCGCGCCGCGGCCTTGTCCTGGGTATTCTCAATAGCGCCAATTCAACGGGTCAGCTCATCTTTCTTCCCCTTATGATGACGGTTA
>DATEAK010000055.1:0-13444 GCA_035288405.1 bacterium
GAAGAACTCCTCGTACCCCTGTCTCTCGTAGCGAATCCCCAGACGGTCGAGCCACCACAAGGTCATATCGACATACGGCCTCTCGTGCAGATCGATGACGCTGATCTGACTATCCCCGCGGGCCAGCGGCGTAGAGATGAGCAGGCTGGTGAGAAACTGGGAAGTAATTCCGGAAATGGAGGTGACTCCTCCTTTCAGCCTTCCCCCTGCCACGACCGGCAAGAAGCCGTTGCCGCGGGTGGAAAAGACCCTTCCTCCCAGGCGACCCAGGGCTTCCATCAACGGGCCCATCGGGCGGCAGCGAGTCTGAGCATCCCCCGTAAGGACGGCGAACGTGCCGTCCAGGAGAGTGGCCATTCCCGTGGCAATACGGGCCGTCGTGCCCGAATTGCCCACATCGATCACCGTCTCGGGAGAAACGGGACACCCGCCGGTCCCCTTCACCTTCCACGTCACTCCCACCTCGATTTGAGCACCCAGCGACCGGCACGCTTCCCGAGCCGAGCGTCCGTCATCGGAATCCAGCGGAGAGAGGATTTCCGAATCTCCACCCGATAGCGTGGCCAGAGCCAGAGCCCGGATCGTATGAGATTTCGAAGCAGGAATTTCCACCGAACCTTTCAGGTTTCCCGGCCGGACAGTGAGGATCATAAGAACTCCAGAAATAGCTGAGTGCTGAGTGCCAGAAAAGGCTCTTGGCTCTTAGCAATGAGCACTAAGCACTTAGCTCTAGGCTCTCAGCTCTTACCTATCTGACTAGCAAGGTTTCGAAGCAGGTGATCGGCGAGAACCAGCGCCACCATGGATTCCGCAATGGGAACGATCCGCGGGCAGATACAAGGGTCGTGGCGCCCCTTGATCTCAATGGTTCGCTGTTGGCCTACCTCGTCCACGGTTTGCTGCTCCCGCTCAATGGAAGACGTGGGTTTGACGGCGGCACGCACCACGACTTCCGCGCCGTCGGAGATTCCTCCCATCACGCCGCCGCCGTGGTTTGTAATGGGGACCACCACACCGTTTTCCACCCGGTACTGATCGTTGTGCTCCGATCCTTTCATCCAGGCCGCTCGGAACCCGTCTCCAAACTCGACCCCCTTGATGGCCCCGATGCTCATGAGGCCCTTGGCGATGTCCGCATCGAGCTTGTCAAATACGGGCTCTCCAAGACCCGCCGGCACTCCGGAGACTCGCACCTCAACAATCCCTCCCACGGAGTCTTTCTCTTCCCGGGATTTTAGGATCAGTTCCACCATCCGCTGAGCCGCCTCCGGATCCGCGCAGCGCACGATGTTGTTTTCAATTTCGGACTCCACAAAGACTTGGGCTTCAATCCCGCCGATCATCCGGGTGTGCCCGACGATCTTGATCCCGCGGCCGGCGAGAAGCTTGCGGGCAATCGCCCCCGCGGCCACACGCCCCACCGTTTCCCGCGCACTGGAGCGTCCCCCGCCCCGGTAGTCTCTCACCCCGTACTTGGCGAAATAGCCGTAGTCGGCATGGCCCGGCCTGAAAACGTCTCGGATCGGCTCGTATTTACTCGAGTCCGCATCTTCGTTATAGACGATCATGGAGATCGGCGTGCCCATGGTAAGGCCCTGAAAGATCCCTGACAGGATGTGCACCTTATCCGTTTCCTGGCGAGGGGAAGTCACCTTACTCTGCCCCACACGCCGGCGATTGAGTTCTCTCTGTATATCGGCCTCTTCCAGAGCAAGACCGGCCGGGCAGCCATCCACCACGACCCCGACGGCCTCCCCGTGAGACTCCCCCCAAGTCGAAACGCGGAAACAGACGCCAAAGCTACTCCCCGGCATATTTCCCTCCAACGAGTGCCGCAATTTCAGACACTACCTCGGAAACGGCGCGCCCGCCATTGGAAACTTTCTCATCCGCCCATTCTTCGTAACGGGATAATCGTTTCTTCAGAAGCTCTTCAAAATCTTCCCGTGGATTTTCCGGTGAAAGAAACGGAGGCAGTCCCTGTTGCTCAATGCGCCGGAAAAGCTCCTCGGAATTAACCTGCAAGTAAATGACGAAGCCGTCCATCCTCAGGCGAGACAGAAGATCGGGGTGTTCGATAGCCCCTCCGCCCAGTGCGATGACGGCTTCTTTCGACTCGCAAGCTCTCTCCAATGCTGCACGCTCCAGAGCGCGGAAAAAACCCTCTCCCCGCTCCCGAAAAATTTCTCGGCAGGTCAAGGGAGCACCTTCTCTTCCCGCGTAAATCTCTTCCATGAGCCGATCCGTGTCCACGAAGGCGACTCCGAGGCCGGCAGCCAGTGCTTCTCCCACCGTGGTTTTGCCGCACCCCTTAAATCCCATCAGGATCACTTTTTTCCTCGGGGCCTTTCCCATGTCCTCTATCGTTTCCTCCGCCCCTTCTCCCCCGTTACGGGAGAGATTGAACAGCCGAAAGCCTAACAAAAACCCCAAATCGCCACAAGGGGCAGTGCTGAGAGCTAAGGGCTAAGCGCTGAATGCTCTAGGCTCTAGGCTCTAGGCTCTAGGCTCTAGGCTCTAAGCTCTTAGCTACATCCTCCTCGCCGCTGCCGCTCAAATCAAACCAACGAACGCCCTCCATGGCCCGAAACCAGGTGAGCTGGCGCTTTGCAAACGCTTTCGTATCCTTCTTCAAATGCCGCACCGCCTCTTCCATACTCCACTGCCCCAGAAGCACGCGTCCCATATGGCGGTAGCCAAGAGTCTGCAGTGCGGGGAGGTCCGCAGAATAGCCGGCTTTCAACAGACCTGCCACCTCAGCGGCCAGCCCTTGTTCGATCATCTCATCCACCCTCTTCTCGATCCGTTGATAGAGATCGAAGCGCTCCCGGGTGAGACCGATGACCACCGCGTCAGGATACCGGTTGGGGAAGGCATGGCGGCTCTGCAGTGTCGAGATCGGTTTCCCGGTCAGGTGGTAAACCTCCAGCGCACGAATAGTCCGCACCCTATCCTTGGAGTGAATCCGCCTGGCCGCCTCGGGATCCACCATTTCCAGTTCGCGGCGCAACTCTTCGGGAGCCTTGCTCTGCAGCTTTTCCCGCAGTGTTCGATCCGCCGCAGGGCCCGAGAACAACCCCCTCAATAGCGCCTTAATGTACAGTCCGCTTCCCCCCACAACCAGCGCCACCTGACCGCCGGCAAGAATGCGGTCCACGATGGCTCCGGCCTCGCGGGCGTACTCGGCAGCGCTATAGGTTTGATCGGGGAAGATCAAGTCGATCATATGATGAGGAACCCGGAGGCGCTCCTCCAGGGTCGGCTTCGCCGTACCAATGTCCATCCCCACGTAGACGTGACGGGAATCCGCACTCACGATCTCGGCCCCGTCTGCGGCCATCCGGAGAGCCAGGGAGGATTTTCCCACGGCTGTGGGGCCTACAAGGACGATGAGTCGCGAGGATAGTGAAGGGACGCGATCAGCGATCAACGATCTCGCGCAGTTCCTTGCCCGCCTTGAAGAAGGGAACTTTCTTGGCGGGGATCCGAACGGAATCGCCCGTCTTCGGGTTGCGGCCGTCCCGAGGATCCCGGGTGCGGACTCGGAAGCTGCCGAAGCCCCGCAGTTCCACCTTGTCTCCCTTGGCAAGGGCCTTCGTGATCGTACCGAACACCGTCTCCACCAGGACTTCCGTCTGTTTCTTGTTCAGGGTAATTCTCTCGGAAACCATCTCCACCAGATCCGCCTTTGTCATCCGCTTCCACCTCCGGATTTGTTCTTTTTAGGGAAACCGCCACAAGTACTGCAATCCGGTAGATCCACCGACGCCGGCAACTTCACGCATCCAGTCCTGCTTCCCCAGAACTCCCCCCAGAAGCCGGAAGATCCAGCTATGATCTTCCCGTTCCCGGACGATCCGGGGCTTGCCGGAAATGCCGACCAGGCGCGCCGTGTCATCGATGGCGTCCTGCAAACTTCCGAGCTTATCGACAAGTCCCAACTCCTTGGCCTGACTCCCCGTGAAAATCCGGCCGTCGGCGAATTCCTTCACCTTCTCAATGGGGAGCTTGCGTCCCTTGGCAACCGCCTGCACAAACTGCTCGTAAACATCGTCGATGACCCCCTGCAAAAGACGGCGCTCGTCTTCCCGCAGAGCTCTCATGGGGGAACCGACATCTTTATACTGTCCGCTCTTGATCACCACGGTTTTCACACCGATCTTTTTCATGAGATCTTCCACGTTGGCAAACTGGAAAATCACGCCGATGCTCCCCGTGAGCGTTCCCGGATTGGCGATAATGCGGTCGGCAGCGGCAGCCACGTAATACCCGCCCGAAGCCGCCACACTCCCCATGGAAACCACCACCTTTTTGCCGGCCACCCGGGTCTTGAGCACCTGGGTATAAATCTCCTGAGAAGGACCCACCGCACCGCCCGGGCTGTCCACTCTCAGGATGATTCCTTTGATGGTGGGATCTTCCGCGTATCTCTTGAGCTGATCGACCGTATCCTCGGCATCCAAGATCGTTCCCCGGATGCTCACGATGGCGATCTTGTCTCCTCCCGCGGAGACGCCCTCCATTCCTCCGGTGAAGTAGTTGATTCCCGCCACAAACAGAACGAACAGGAGAACAAGCACCCCCAACAGGATGATACCCGTCACAATACTCTGTCTCTTCATTCGCGCTTTTCCCCGCTTCTGGGGACCCGAACTTCCCTCTCCCTATTCGGAATCGGAATCCCCATCGTAATCGGAATCCTTGTCCTTACGCCGCTTTCTGCGGGATTGCTGGGAGAGCAGGTCGGCAATTGTGGACTCTCCTCCCACATCGCGTCCGTAGCGGGCAATATCGGACTTGTCTTGATCGTCCAAACGCGCCCGCACGCTCAGGCCGATCTTGCGCGATTCCACATCCATCTTGATCACTTTCACGTCGAGCTCGTCTCCCGGCTTAACGATCTTTTCCGGGTTGTCGACTTCCCCCCGGCCCAGTTCGGAGACGTGCACGAGGCCCTCAATACCGGGCTCCAGCTCGGCAAAAGCGCCGAAGTTCGTGACCTTGACAACACGGACCCGAACATCCTGCCCCACCCGATACCGCTGGCCGACGTCCTTCCACGGATCTTCACTCAACTGCTTCATACCGAGGGAGAGTCGCTCGTTTTCCTGATCGATGCTGAGAACAACCGCGTTGAGCTTTTGCCCCTTCTTCAATATTTCCGAGGGATGCTTCACTTTCTGCGTCCAGGACATATCCGAGACATGGATCAGACCATCGATTCCTTCCTCCAGAGAAATGAAGGCCCCGAAGTCGGTCAAGTTCCGAACTTTCCCTTCCACCTCGCTTCCTACGGGATATTTTTCCGCGATGGTGGACCAGGGGTTCGGCTCCACCTGCTTCATACCTAGGGAGATCCGCTTTTCCTCCCTGTTCACGTTCAGGATCTGAGCCTCCACCACATCCCCCACGGCCACAATCTTGGAGGGGTGGCGTACTCTGCGGGTCCAGGACATCTCGGAGATATGAACGAGTCCTTCAATTCCCTCTTCCAACTCCACAAAGGCCCCGTAGTCCGTAATGCTGACGACCTTGCCCTTGACGCGGGATCCGATGGGATACTTCTCCTCCACCTTGCTCCACGGATCCGCTGTGATCTGCTTGTATCCCAGGGAGACTCGTTCGGTTTCCCGGTCGTACTTGAGCACGATCACCTTGATTCGATCGCCCACCGCAAAGAGGTCCGAGGGGTGATTCACCCTTCCCCAGGACATGTCGGTAATGTGCAGTAGGCCGTCGATTCCTCCCAGATCCACGAAGGCGCCATACTCCGTAATGTTCTTGACGACCCCTTCCAGAACCTGCCCTTCCTGCAAGCGAGCCAGTGTCTCCTTTTTCGCTTCCAGACGCTCCTCTTCCAGAAGGACGCGCCTGGACAGGACGATATTGCCCCGCTTGCGGTTGAGCTTGATGATCTTCATCTGGAGCCTCTGGCCGATCAACTTCTCCAGATTCCGCACCGGCCTCAAATCCACTTGGGACCCCGGCAGGAAGGCCTTGAGACCGATATCGACGGTAAGACCCCCTTTAATCCGGGAAATGACTTCTCCTTCGACGGCCTGGTTGTTCTCGTACGCCTTGCTGATATCATCCCAGATTTTGATCCGGTTGGCCTTCTCTTTGGAAAGGACGCACAGGCCTTCCGTATCTTCCGTTTCCTCCAGATACACTTCCACTTCGTCCCCGGTCTTCAGATCCCGTCCGTGCCGGGGAAACTCCCAGATGGGGATGACTCCTTCGGACTTGTAGCCGATATCGACCAGGACCATATCCTTCTCGATTCGCACGATCCGGCCCCGGACAATTTCGCCTTCGCGAATCCTCTCGAAGCTGCCGGCGTAAATCTTCTCCAGCTCTTCCTGGCTCAGGATCTCATCTCCGAACTCGTCAAGTTCCGTACTTCTCGCCTGCCCGCCGCCGGCTTCTTTCGCCCCCATGGGCTCATCCGCCTGCAGATGGGAAAATTCACTCTCTTGTTGCATTGCTACCGTAACCTCCTTGAAATGGTAAATTGCATCATGCCCGAATTTAAATTTTTAAAAACTCCCCCTTTCCTGAAAAACTTTACCCGCAGCGCCTCGCAAGACGGTGAGCGCAGACAACCTCCACCATCCGAGCGACCACCTCTTCGGGAGTCAACCCGCTGCTGTCAACAACCACCGCGTTCTGGGGAACCTGAAGAGGGGCCGCGCTCCGCCGGCTGTCCCGCAAATCCCGCCGGTGCAGATCTTCCAAGACTTGAGAGAGATCCAGACCCTCCGTGCGGTCTTTCAGCTCCAGGTACCTTCGCCTTGCTCTTTCCTGCGGAGAAGCGTCGAGAAAAAATCTCACCTCGGCATCGGGAAAAATCACCGTTCCTGCGTCTCGACCGTCCACCACCACGCTCCCCCATTCGGCAGTCTGCCTCTGGGCCGGCAGGAGAGCTTCGCGGACACGGGGATGAGCGGACAGGATAGAAGCCGTGCGTCCCACTTCCTCGGACCGCAAACGGGTCGAGATATTTTCACCCGAGATAAAGATCTGCGCTTTCCCTTGCACGAGCCGAAACTCCAGAGTCGCACGCCGGATCAGCTCCAGGACCCCCTCTTCTTCCTGGGGTTCAACCCCCGTCTGCAGAGTCAGCCAGGCGACGGCTCGGTAAATGTCCCCGGTGCTCACATGGGCGTAGCCGAGAGTCGCTGCCAGCAGTGCGGCAACCGTGCTTTTTCCAGAGCCTGCGGGGCCGTCAATTGTAATGACCAACTCCTTGGAACTCATCAACGGAATTCCTCTCAAGAACGGATCAACTGTTCTCGAACTTCCTTTGCTTTTTGAAACTCCCCTTCCAGGGTTGCTTTCTTGCCCGCCGCGATGAGCAAGCGAATTTCCTCAAGCGCATCCTGGTAGCGGGAAATCAAGTCCAATAAACACTCCCGGTTCTGCAAGCAGATGTCACTCCACAGCGCAGCCGGGCTGGAAGCGAGCCGGCTGAAATCACGAAACCCGGGGCCCGCGAACAAACGTCCCGTATCCACGGAAGACACAGCCTTGGCCAGAGCGTAGGATGCGACGTGCGGAAGATGGCTCACCGCCGCCATGGCCCAGTCATGTTCCTTGGGATCCAAAGTCACCACCTCGGCTCCCACTGCCTTCCAGAAAGCAGACACGCGGTCCAGCGCCTTCGGGTCGGTTCGTGGCGTGGGAGTCAAGATGCAGCGGGAGCCGGCAAACAGATCCCCCGCAGCTCCCTCAAGTCCCGAAGTCTCTGCGCCCGCCAACGGATGTCCCCCGACGAAAGAAGAACGAGGGGAAAAGACCTCTTCGAGAGCGCTCACCAACCCCCCTTTTACACTCCCCACATCGGTCACGATGGCTCCCGTAGGCAGCGCTTCCCGGATCGCGCGGGCCACCTCGACCAGGGCGCCGACGTGAACCGCCAGCACCACAAAGTCGGCACCCTCCACGGCGGCTTCGGCATCCGTGCTCAGGCGATCGATCGCGCCGCGCTGCAAAGCCCTCTCCAGCATGGAGCGATCCGCATCATCGCCCACCACTTCGCCCGCCACACCGTAGCGCTTGCAGGCCATGGCCAGAGAACCCCCGATCAATCCGACTCCGATGATGCACATTCTTTGGAAAAGGGGGGCCATCTTCAATTTTCCTTCCAGACCTTGCGCAGTGCGTGAGCAAACCGCTCATTCTCGGAAGGCAGCCCGATGGACACCCGCAAATAACCCGGCAGCCCCCAACCGATCATGGGACGAACGATGACCCCCTCGCGCAGGAGTCCCTCGTAGATCTCCTCCTCCCGGTCCACTCGAACGAGCACGAAGTTGGCCTCCGTCGGAACGAAGGAGAGGCCCAGCTCTTGAAAGAGGGCGTACAGGAATTTCTTTCCCTTCGCATTCACTTCGCGCGTGCGGGTCACGTGCTCCCGGTCATCGAGAGCTCCCAGAGCAGCGGCTTGCGCCAGGCTGTTCACGTTGAACGGTTCTCGCACCTGGTTCACATAGTTGACCAGCTCCTGCTTTCCGATCATGTATCCCACACGCAGCCCGGCCAGCCCGTAGATCTTCGAGAACGTGCGCAGGACAAACAGATTGTGGCCTTGCGCCAGGTATTCCAGGCTGCGGGGAAAATCGGGCCGCTCCACGTACTCAAAATAGGCCTCATCGCAGACCACCAGAACGCGCGGGGGGACGCGGGTGAGAAAGCGTTCCATCTCCCGGGCCCCGACGGAAGTGCCCGTGGGGTTATTCGGATTGGCGATAAAGAGGATCCGGGTTTTCGGGGTGATGCGGTCCGCCATGGCTTCCAGGTCATGGCAAAAATTCTTGAGCGGCACACTCACCTTCACCGCACCCAGGGATTGCACGCTCATGGGATAGACGACGAATGCCTGCTCCGCGTAAATCCCCTCTTCGCCCGGCCGCAAAAACGTCTTGGCGATCAGATCGAGAATCTCGTTGCTGCCATTGCCGACCAGGATCTGCTCCGCGGCGACGCCATGAATCTCGGCCAGCCGGCGCCGCAAGTAAACGCTTCCCCCGTCGGGGTAGCGGTGCACCTGAGCCATGGCTTTCTCCAGGGCCGCGAGAGCCTTGGGAGAGGGTCCCAGGGGATTTTCGTTGGAAGCGAGCTTCACGGCCTCCGGGATGCCGAACTCCGCTTCCACTTCCTCGATGGGCTTTCCCGGAACGTAAACGGGAAGACTCTTGATGTGAGGGGCGACCCAGTCCGTCATGCCATCTCCCCTCGGGGGTAAGAACCCAGCACGCGCAGATCCACCGCGTCCGCCCACAATTCCTCAAGCGCTTTGCGGACCGCTTCCTCTTCCAGGTGCCCTGCCATATCCACGAAGAAGACATACTCCCAGGGCTTCTTCTTGGAGGGCCTGGACTCGATCTTGGTCAGGTTGACCTTCTGCTCCGCAAAAGGAGAGAGCGCTTTGAAGAGAGCCCCCGGCGCGTCTTTGACGGAGAACAAAATGGAGGTCTTATCGTTCCCGCTAGGAGCGGGTGGTTTCTTACCGATCACCAGAAAGCGGGTGTAGTTGTGCGGGTTGTCTTCAATGCCGCGTGCCAATACGGACAAACCGTAGAGTTCCGCCGCCAGAAGGCTCGCCACGGCCGCAGCACCCTCTTCTTCCCGGGCCCTCTCGGCGGCCCGCGCGGTGCTCGTCAGCTCCACAAGCTCGGCACGGGGAAGGTTGTGCTCGATCCATTGCCTGCACTGGGCCAAGGCCTGGGAGTGAGAATAAATACGCTTCACATAGCCTAGTGTGTTTGCGATGGAAACCAGGTAGTGAGTAATCTTAAGGAAAACCTCTCCACAGATCTTGAGATCGAACTCCATCAAAAGATCCAGCGTGTGGCTCACCATTCCTTCAATGGAATTCTCCACAGGAACGAGCCCGAAAGTGGCTCGATCCGATTCCACTTCCCGAAAGATGGCCGGAATCGTTTCCAGAGGAACCAGGCTTACGCCGGATCCGAAGTAGCGCTGGGAGGCCTGGTGAGCATACGTCGCTTCCGGACCCAGGTAGACGACCGTTGTGGGACTTTCCAGAGCCACGCTGACGGCAAAGATTTCCCGGTACAGTGTACGAATGCCGTCATTCGGAAAAGGTCCCGGATTACTCGCCGTAAGACGCTCCAGAATTTCTCGTTCACGCTCAGGGACATGGAGTACGCTCGACAGCTTGGCCTTTTCCCGGCCGATGTCGAGGACTAGACGGGCACGCTCATTGAGAAGCCTCAGAATCTCGTCATCGAGGCCATCGATCTTCTTTCGCAAATGGGAGAGATTGTCCAAAAGCCGGGACCACCTTACCGTATAGATTTGAGAAGCAAGACTTTACTTGATTCGCGCTGGATCTGCAATAGCTTTTTCGCAGTTTCAATCCAGTGAGCATTCAGGCCAAAGCAAACCGGGACATTTTCGACACCCCCTGTCGGCAATTCTGACACTATGTCCCTACCGCTCCCCGGATCGAAGGCTGCTTCCTCCTTATTTTATCCTTAATTCTCAAGTGGTTACAGATATCATTTGAATTTCGCTTACTTGGCATACCGATTGCATGTTCCTAACAACCGAGCGGATGCAAGTCCCTACACAACCTTCCCAATCACCGCCACAGAGAGGCAGCTACTAAGCGTGGTAGCTGCCTCCCCCCTCCTTCAACTCACGAATCCGAGCGTTCTGGATCTTCGTCGCCAGATTATCTTCAGGCGATGAAAATCCCCGAAACCTAGAGTTCTCCCCCATTGACAATTCATGGGAACGCAGTAATTTGAAAAATGGAAGTTCGAGATCTCCGTTAGCATACGGGAGGTTATGCATGATGCGAGTCTACGATCTCACAGGCAACAACTCGATATTGCTGGGTGAAGTACTTAAGAAGTCCGGGAAGGCCGGTACTCGCCGCTTTTGGCTGGAGAGAGTTTGGGAAGGAATCGTCCAGTGGGTTTCCAGACACATTCCACCCAGGTTCCTTGGAAATCTCTGGCACCTCCCCCCACATACCCGGGCGTGACAGACTGACAGAACTCTCCTGCGGCCCGTCAGGGGGCCTTTTTTATTTCCTGCCGGCCTACCCCCCTACCACGTGACGATGCGCCTTTATACCTCTTGTCTATTCATCTTCATCCCCGGGGATCCTCTTTTTCAAAACCTCACTCCTTTTAAACACTTGCAGCGTTTCAGAGGCCATGTTATTTTCGTGCTAGCAACTGCTCTTTTCTTTCAGGAAGAAAAGATGGATAGAAATCTCGCCATAGAATTTGTCCGACTCACGGAGGCCGCAGCCCTGGCGGCAGCACGCTTCATGAGCCGTGGAGATGAACGCCTGGCCGAGCAGGCGGCTGCCAAGATCATGTACGAGGTCCTCAACTCGGTCGAAGTCCACGGTAGAATCGTCATCGGCATGGGCGAAGCCGCGGAGACTTCCACCTTGTACAGTGGGGAGACCGTGGGGAAGGAACACCCCGATCAGGTGGATCTGGCGCTGGACCCGCTGGATGGCACGAACATCTGTGCGACCGGCGGGCCGAATTCCATTTCCGTCATCGCCATTGCCCCACCGGGAGGGCTTGTTCCGCTGCCCATGATGCTCATGGAGAAGATCGTGGTGGGACCCAGGGCCAAAGGGGCCATCGACATCGACCTGGCCCCTGCGGAGAACTTGGACAACATCGCTTCCGCCCTGCAGTGCCGCCGCGAAGACCTGATCGTGGCGATTCTGGACCGGCCGCGTCACCGCACATTAATCGAAGCCGTGCGCAAAAGCGGCGCCCATGTGAAGTTGATCGGAGATGGTGAAGTGTCCACTTCCCTGACCGCCTGCCGCCGGGAAGGGGGAATCGACGTGGTGATGGGCACCGGAGACGCCGGCAAAGCCGTGATCACGGCCGCCGGCCTGAAGTGTCTCGGGGGGGATTTCCAGGGGCGGCTTCTTCCTCAATCCGAAGAAGAAAAAGAAAAGTTAAACGACTTTGACCCGGAGCGGGTCCTCACCCTTTCGGATCTGGTTCCCACGGACTTCGTGATGTTCGCTGCCACCGGAGTCACCGACGGCGATCTCCTCAAAGGCGTGCGCTTCGTCCGCGGAGGGGCTACCACCAACTCCATCGTCATGCGCTCCAAGTCCGGAACCATTCGATTCTTAAGCACCGAACACCACTTCGACCGCGAACCCGACTACAACTCCCGCTCTCCTTTTTAGAGAGACCCTCTTCTTCCTCTCCTCCCATGCGGGGAATTCCGGATTCCCTCGCTCCCATCGGGGGAGAGAGTTTGAGTGAGGGGGAGAGCAGGTTACTGTGAGAGGGACAATGTTTGACAATCAGACATCCCCCCATTGGGGGAAGGTGCCATCGGGAAAGGGACTGACATCAGGCCTCTTATTCCTAACCTTTTTCGCCAACTTTGACCACACGTCCTCGGACATCTCCTGTCGCACTCGGAAACAGCTCCTTTTTTATCCCCTCCGCCAGCCACTGTCTGATGAGAGTTTGGTAGGGAATCGATTTCATCGTTGCAATTTTGCGGAGGGCTTGGATCTGAGCCGGATCAAGCTTAATTGAGATGTTCTGCAGGCGTCTCGTCCTTCTTCCGCTCAAGATCTCCTTACGCAATTCTTCTTCCAGTGCGAATTCAACAGGGCTCTCATCAAGTTCGCCGAGCACCCCGGATCGATCATAGTACTTTGCCGGGGTCTCCTTGACCTTGCCGGATCGCTTTTCCATGGGTCAGATCCTCCGATGCCGCTGGTAATATTTGCGCTCAGCTACATCCATGTCCCATCCCGTGATTACACGGACAAGGCCCTTACTTTTTCTTTCAAAGACTGCAACAAGCAAGCGGCCTGACCGGGTGCGGCCGAAGGCCGCATAATGGCCCCGCTTTGTCTTTCGAAAAATTGGGGCGATGGCAAATATCTCTTCAGCCTCTTCTGGCTCAATGCCATGACCGAGCGCAAGGTGCAGCACATTGCCGTCATCCCACTCAAATCCTGAGATTCGCAACCCATATCTCCACTTGGTAATACATTACACTACCCAAACATTTTCCGTCAAGTGCCACCTCCGGTACTACCCTCCCTCCCCCATGGGCGGAGAATCTACCCTCATATCCTCTCCCCTCTCAGGCAGGAGGATTCAGCATCACATCTCCTTCCCCCTTCGCGGGGGAAGATGAAGGGGGGGGCAAACCTATCACCCCTCGCCCCCAATGGGGGAGAGGGTCTGGGTGAGGGGGTCCGCTTTCTGGCCCTTAGCACTAAGCACTTAGCTCTAAGCTCTTTCTACGATGCGGCGGGGTGGGAAGGGGTCTGGCGCCGGGCCTTCTCGCGTTGGAGAAGGCTTTTCACCCGGCTCTCCAGAATACTCCCTTTCCCGTTCTCGCTTACTCTCCGCCAATGCTGTCTTGACAAGTTCGTCAAGGTAGCTACAATGGCTACTTGGGA
>DATEAK010000056.1:0-3832 GCA_035288405.1 bacterium
ACCGGCTTTCTCCCCATGATCTCCAGCTACAACCCGCACTTCGGCGAGGAGCCCTGCCTTACGGGCTCCCGAGGTTCCGGGACGATTTTTTTCACCTCCTGCAATTTGCGCTGTGTCTTCTGCCAGAATTACGAGATCAGTCACCAGATGGAGGGGAGGGAGGTTTCTCCGCAGGCGCTAGCCTCGATGATGCTCGATCTTCAGGAAAGGGGTTGTCACAACATTAACTTCGTGACCCCATCCCACATGGTGGCCCAGATCCTGGAGTCGTTGCCCGCGGCGATTGTGGGGGGTCTGCGCATCCCGCTGGTCTACAACACGAGCGCCTACGACAAGGTTGAAACCCTGAGACTGCTGGATGGAGTCGTGGATATTTATATGCCCGACTTCAAGTTCGCCCGGGCCGAGGTGGCGGCGCAGTACACGCAGGCGGAAGATTATCCTGCAGTGGCCAGAGCGGCGATTCGGGAAATGCACCGCCAGGTGGGGGATTTGCAGATGGACGAGCAGGGAGTCGCCGAGCGGGGACTCCTGGTCCGGCATCTGGTCCTGCCCGATGACCTGGCCGGCACGCGGGAGATCATGCGGTTCCTGTCCCGGGATATTTCCCCTCACACAGTCGTCAACATCATGGACCAGTACCGCCCTTGCGGCAGCGCCCATCGCTTTCCCCTCTTGAACCGCAGAATCTCCCACTCCGAATATTTGGAAGCGGTCCAGATCGCCCGCGAGGAAGGCCTCTGGCGCTTCGCCTAGCCCGTTTTTCGTTTGAGAAATTCTCTGGTATCACGTATAGCCATACTGAGGAGCACCCTATGGGCAAGTTAAGAGTCGCTATCATACTGGACGAACACATGGTGGACCGGATCGATCGTCTCGTTCGCCAGCATGTTTACCCGAATCGCAGCCGTGCGATCGAAGAAGCTGTCGAGGAAAAGCTGGCCAGACTCAATCGGAGGCGGCTTACTCGAGAATGCTCGAAACTCGATCCCACCTTCGAGAAGGCTCTGGCGGAAGATGCTTTGCCTGAGGATCTTTCCATTTAACCTAGACCGCGGGGCTTCCCGCTCACGCTGGACCTGAGATCGGGGAGTCTTCCTATCCACCCTTTTCGATTGACACCCGTCTCAGCCGAAGCTTATGCTCAGCCTACCTTGGCGAAACACCCTATGTTTACCCTATGCGCTGTTTGCCCCAGAGGTTCTCCCTGCTAGGTTGCAAGGGAGAGGAAGTATGAGTTCCAACCAAGATCTTGAACGCCGCCTCCTCGAAAATCGGGTCCGATTTATAACGACCGGGGCCGCATCTCATCCGCTAGCCGTTAACCGTTAAAGAGCGAGAAGAAATAGACATGGCAATTCCCGATTACCAATCCATCATGCTTCCTTTGCTTCGGTTCGCCTCTGACGGGAACGAACATTCCTTGCGAGAGGCAATTGACGGCTTGGCCGAGAAGTTCGAGCTTGCGGACACAGAAAGAAAGGAACTGTTGCCCAGCGGGCAACAACCGACGTTCGATAATCGGGTGGCTTGGGCGCGAACCTACATTAGTAAGGCGGATCTCCTTGAACCGACACGCAGAGGGTATTTCCGGATTACTTCCCGTGGTAGGGAGGTGCTGAGTAAGAACCCGTCCGCAATCAATGTGAAGTTCCTGGAACAGTTCCTAGAGTTCATAGAGTTCAGAACCAAACGTCGTGAACGAGAGGATACTACTGAGGCAACTGAAACTGAAAACCTCCAAACACCCGCTGAGATCCTAGAAACAGCACATCAAAAGCTCCGCGAAGATTTGTCGGCGGAGCTCTTGAAAATCGTGAAGGAGTGTTCCCCAACTTTCTTCGAGCGTCTTGTTGTCGATCTCCTAGTAAAAATGGGGTACGGCGGTACCCGCAAGGAAGCTGGTAAAGCCATTGGACGTAGCGGGGACGAAGGCATTGACGGAATCATTAACGAAGATCGACTGGGTCTTGACGTCATTTATATTCAGGCAAAACGCTGGCAAGGTCCCGTAGGTCGGCCCGAAATCCAAAAGTTTGCAGGTGCCTTGCAGGGGCATCGGGCGAAAAAGGGAATTTTCATCACTACCTCCGCCTTTACAAAGGATGCAGAAGATTTCGTGATGAAGATTGACTCCAAGATTGTTTTGATTGATGGCGAGCAGCTAGCCCAACTCATGATTGATCATAATGTCGGAGTAGCTCCTGTAGCTCTATATGAGACAAAGAGAATTGACTCCGATTACTTTATTGAGGGTTAACCGGTAGCATCCAGAAAGGCCCCCCCCCACACAGAGGGGAGACGGCGGAGTTAGGCATCATCCAGGCCAACCCTTGTCTTTTCCGGTTTCGTGTGTTTCACTGAAAATGTCCAACCCAGTTGATTTCCTGGCAAGGTGCTGAGAAACCCTCCGTTCAGCCGGTTCGACAGGGCTCACCACAGGCTTCGACGGGCTCAGGCCGAACGGAAGAGTTACTGACAACATTAGCGCTTGCCCGCTCGTGGTGAGCCCGTCGAACCATGAGAAAGACTTTTCCAACGGAGCGCAAGAGGGGGAACCAGCATGAATATGGAAAGTGGCCGCGTGCACGCCCCGGAATTTCCGGAAGGACGGACCTGGTTCAACACGGATCGGCCGCTGTCCCTGCGGGAGCTGCGAGGGAAGGTCGTCCTCATTGATTTCTGGACCTACTGCTGAATTAACTGCCATCACGTCCTCCCGGAGTTGGAGGCGCTGGAAGAAAAGTTCCCCGACACGCTGGTTGTGATTGGAGTGCACTCGGCCAAGTTTCCCAACGAACAACAGGACGAGAACCTGCACTGGGCCGTGCGCCGCCACCAGATTACCCACCCCGTAGTCAATGACGCCGATTTCGCTATCTGGGAAGCCTACGGCACACGGGCCTGGCCTACGCTCGTGCTCATTGATCCGGAAGGGTACGTCGTCGGGAGCATCTCGGGAGAGGGGCACGGGGAAGCGCTGGAGGAAGCCATCCGAAAGCTCATCCAAGTCTTCCGGGAGAGAGGGACTCTCGTGGAAGGTCCCCGGCCCTTTTCCCGCCCGGAAGAGGCCAGTGTGGGCGTGCTGGCCTTTCCGGGAAAGGTCATTGCAGACCCCACCGGACAGCGCGTTTTCATTGCAGACAGTGGTCACCATCGCATCCTGACGGCGGATCTCTCGGGAAAAATTTTGGACATCGCGGGAGACGGGAAGCCCGGGCAAGCGGATGGAAGCTTCGAGCAGGCTTCCTTCCGCAATCCTCAGGGCCTGGCTTTGCATGGAGACTTCCTCTACGTCGCAGACACGGAGAACCATCGGGTCCGCCGACTGGACTTGAAGCAGCGCACGGTGGGAGCCATTGCGGGGACGGGAAATCAATCTCTAGGGCCTCCAAGGCCGGGACTGGCCCTCAATGTGGATTTGAATTCTCCCTGGGATCTGGCCTTGAGGGACAGCCGCCTCTACATCGCCATGGCGGGAAGCCACCAGATCTGGATTCTGGATCTAAGCACGGGATCTCTGACCCTCTTTGTAGGAAGCGGCCGGGAGATGCTGCAGGACGGTACGCGCTTGCAGGCGAGCCTGAACCAGCCCAGCGGCATTACCTTGGACGGGGAAGCTCTCTACATTGCCGACAGCGAGGCCAGCGCGATCCGGTCCGTGGATCTCGGCGAGCGAGCCTGGGTGAAGACGCTGGTGGGGCAAGGGCTCTTTGATTTCGGCGACCGTGACGGCAGCGGTCCGGGAGTGCGCCTCCAGCATCCGTTGGGGATTGCCTGCCTCGACGGCACCCTTTACATTGTCGATTCCTACAATCACAAGGTGAAGACG
>DATEAK010000057.1:0-5502 GCA_035288405.1 bacterium
GTAGGGAAAGGAGTTGAGCAACCCGGCCACGATCTTCACGTCGGCTCCCCCCAGAGCCGCGCTGACCGCCGGGTTTCCGGCTGAGATCAGGAGCGGGGCGTCGCCGGAAAGGAGCATGCTGATCGCCCGGGAACCCGAGGACACGTAAATGAGCTGCACATCCAGGCCGTATTTCTTGTAGATTCCCGCTTCCTCGGCGATCCAGGTCACGCACTGGCTTGCCGTGATGGAGGAGTAGACGACCCGGACTTTCTCAAGTTCCGCTCCAAAAACTTTCGGAACGTTTCCTGCAAGAAGGATCAAAAGGCAGGGCAATAGGATCAGCGCAACATTCCACTGCGTTCGGAACCTTCCTTTTTGCAGCATTACCTACCTCCTTCTTGTCCTCGATCCCGAGGGTTTAGGAAATTCGGTGAAGCCCGTATTCCTGCCAGCGCTTCTCCACTTCGAGAACGTGCTCTTTGGGCGGAAAGGCGATGGGCGGAAAATCGTGTTTCCGGGTGGCATCAATGCCGATCTTCGAGCCCAGAGCGCGGCGCTCATCAGACACGGGACCCTCCACGGGAACCGAGGGGTCCAGGGGAACGCTCAGCGTGTTGGGCTCGATGAAGATATTCCGGGCCGGCTGCACGCGGAAGCTCATGGCCCAATCGACTGCGAACGAGTCCCTCACGTCGATATCGTCATCGACCACGACGGTGAATTTTGCAAACCGCGGCAGCGCCGCCCAGGCGCCCCAGATGGTCTGCTTGGGCTGGCCTTCGTGTTCCTTTTTTATCGAAATCACCAGGTACGCGGTGCTCGCTCCCGCCGTCTTGAAGTGCAGGCCCGTGATCGGGAGGCCCAGGTCATACTTGAGCTTTTTGTAAATGGGGACTTCAAAACCAAAGCCCCGGATACAGCTGCTTTCGCTGGGGGGCATCTGACTCACGAAGGCCTGGAAGATGGGATTTCTGCGAGTGGTCATGCATTTTACGTCGAAGACAAACGAAGGTCCACCGCGACTCATGTAGCCCGCGTATTCTCCGAAAGGTCCCTCGTCTTCACGGATTCCCGGCGGGATCTCTCCTTCCAACACAATTTCTGCAGTGGCGGGAACCTCGAGGTCGGAGGTCTTGCACTTGACGACCTCCACCGCTTTTCCCCGCAGTCCTCCGGCCACTGCGAGCTCATCAAGGCCGAAAGCGACTTTGGAAACCGAGGTGAGTCCGATCACGGGATCCGTGCCAAGCACGACGGCGATAGGAGTCGGCCGATTTTGCTTTTCATTCTTGGCGATGATGCGTCGCAAATCCTGGAGGTTGTTGCCGAAGTAAATCCCGGTCTTGCGCTTTCCTTTAAGCTGCATACGGTAAGTGCCCACGTTTCTGCCGCCGGTCTCGGGGTCCCGGCCGATCACATAAGGCGAAGTGAAGTAGGGAGCAGGGTCGTGGGGAATCGTCCAGATGGGAACGGGGAGTTGGAAGAGATCGACTTCCTCTCCGTGCAAAACGACTTCCTGACAGGGGCCGCTCTCCACAAGAACCGGCGGGACGGGGTCGGACTGAGCCTTGCTCCAGCGCCGGAAAATTTCGTCGAAGTTGAGCTCGGTCTCCAGCGCAATGGCGTAGACATCACGGGAGGCTCCCAGAACGCCGGTCACCACGGGAGTGGAAAATCCTTTTACATTTTCAAACAGAAGAGCCGGCCTGCGCTCGTCGGGGATTTTCCGAAACACGAGTTTGGCGACGGCGGCAAGTTCCCAGTCTTTGTCCACTTCCTTGGAAATGCGGAAGAGCTTTCCTTTCTCTTCAAGGACCCGCAGGTAGTGGCGTAAATCCTCGTATGGCATCAGTCATTCTCCATTCATCTCCGGGGTCAGCCGAGCTTTTGCATGAGTTCCTGCATTGCTCTTTGAAGAGGTCGTTTTATTTATTTGCCCTCTCCCTTTTAGGGAGAGGGTCTGGGTGAGGGTCGCTCAGAGCCTCCACGATTTTCTGTAAAACTGCTTCGATGTTGCCCATTACATCATTATCCCAAAATCGCAGCACTCGATATCCTCGTCGGGATAAATACGCAGTTTTCCTTAAATCCGATTCCATTTGTACAGTATGCTGGCCGCCGTCAAGCTCGATGACCAAGTTCTCTTCCGGACAGCAGAAGTCGGTGATGAAACGGCCCACGGGATGTTGACGACGAAACTTTGCTCCTCCAAGTTGCCGAGAGCGTATCCGCATCCAGAGCCGGAGTTCTGCTTCGGTTTGGCCGCGGCGCAGACGACGAGCACGATGACGAAGTATTGAAGATCCTTGGTCCAATGGCTTTCCCCTCACCCTTCCCTCTCCCCAATGGGGAGAGGGAAAAAAGGAGTCTTCCTTTTTATCTAAGCGCTCCTGTCTGTTCAAGATAAGATATCCAACCTTCAGCTCACTTCACAAATTCTCTCGGATCGGCAATCTCACCCCGGATGGCCGATGCGGCCAGAGTCGCAGGGCTCGACAGGTAGATAAAGGAATTCCGGTTTCCCATTCTCCCCAGGAAATTGCGATTGCCCGTGGACAGGCACACTTCACCGTCTCCCAAAGTTCCACCGTCCTCCGCGCAAGTTCCGCAGCCCGGATTCGTGATCATGGCCCCGCTTTCGACCAGGGTGGCCACAATTCCCTCCTTGGCGGCCTGCACGTAAATGTCGCGGGAGGCCGGAGTCACGATCATGCGCACGTTCGGGTGAATGCTGTGCCCTTTGAGGATGCCGGCGGCAATGGCGAGATCATCGAGTTTTGCGTTGGCGCAGGAGCCCAGGAAAGCCTGGTGGATCTTTACCCCCTTCAGTTCGGAGACCGATTTCACATTGTCGACCTGGTGGGGGCAGGAGACCATGGGTTCCAGTGTATCCGCGTCAATGGTCACTTCTTTCGCATAGCGCGCATCGGGATCCGGGCGGATCATCTCGACGGGTTTCGAGGTACGCCCCTGGAGAAATTTCATCGTGGCCTCGTCCGGGGCTACCATTGCGCACTTGGCCCCGAGCTCCATGGCCAGGTTGCTGAGGGTCATGCGTTCAGAGACGCTGAGGCGAGAGGTAAGATCGCCGCAGAACTCCACCGACTTGTAGGTGCAACCGTTCGCAGTGAGATCACCGATCAGCTTGAGCATGAGGTCCTTGCTGAACACACCCGCAGAAAGGCGCCCCTTGAGAACGATCTTGATCGATTCGGGAACTTTCATCCAGAGTTTTCCCGTAAGCCACACGGAAGTGACTTCCGTGAAACCGACTCCCGTGCCGAAGGCACCCAACGCTCCATAGATGGTTGAGTGGGAGTCCGTCCCGAGAATCAGTTGGCCCGGAAGCACGTGGCCCTTCTCCATCATGACCACGTGGGCGATCCCTGCATTGACGTCGTAGAAGTTCTTGATGCCGTGCCGCTTCACGAATTCCCGGATGGTCGCGTGGTTATTGGCGTCTACTTCGGATTTGGCCGGAGAAATGTGGTCCAGCACCACGACGATGCGATCGGGATCCCGCAACTCATTCACTCCGACCGAATGGAACTGCTTAATGGAGCGCCATGTGGCCGTATTGCTCATGACCACGTCGGGAAAGGCGTCCACAATTTCTCCGGGGGTCACTTGAGCGCGCCCCGAGGTCCGCGCCAGAACTTTTTCCGCCAGTGTCAGTCCCATGAATTTTTCCTCCTACTGCTTGGACGTCTGGGAGTGAAACTGCCGGCGCAGGTAGGGCACCAGACCTCCAACCTCCAGGATTTCCCGGACGGACGGAGGCAGGGGCGGAATGCGATGTCCCCCTTTGGGAGTAACCACCCGTCCCTGATCGAAATCAAGAGTCAGCACATCTCCCTCTTCCAGCTCGGCGACGGCTGCCGGGCACTCCACGATGGGCAGGCCCGAATTAATCGCGTTGCGGAAAAAAACGCGGGCGAAAGAGGCTGCCACCACGGCCTTGATACCGGCCCCCACCAGACAGGTGGCGGCTTGCTCCCGGGCGCTGCCGCAGCCGAAGTTTTCTCCCGCGACCAGGATGTCGAATTGTTTGAGTTTTTGCGGGTACTCCTTGCCCATCATCTCGAAGGCGTGCTGGGCCAACTCCGCCGGGTCGATACTGCGCAGGTATTTGCCCTGGATAATCAGGTCCGTGTTGATGTTGTCTCCGAATTTGATCACCTTACCGCTGAGGGTCGATATCACAAATGTTTCTCCTGCCGGCCGGCTCACGTCGAAGTCGACGGTTCGCTCGTAGGCGGCTGCGGATCTGAGTGCGTTCCTTCACAGGATCGATGGTAAGGAAGCTCTCGACTTCATGGTTGTTGATGGTCCGAACCATTGATATTTTCCCGGGCCGACCTTGCAAGAAGGTCCGGCAATGGTTGATGCTTCACCGGAATGCTGTCAGGTAATTGTCCCTTCCGTGATACCGCAATGGAGACGGGGTTTAATGATTCTTTGTAGGCTGCCGGGGCTTGCCTGTCAAGCCTGTTTTAAAGCTGGCTTTCAGCGCTCAGCAATTAGCAGTCAGCCAGAGGACTTCCCGTTGAATGCTGCTGCCTTACTCAATGAACGTGCTCTTCCCGTGCGGGTGCGGGAGGTGTTTCCTTTTTGAGCCGCTCGATCTCCTGAAGTAACTGCGGGATCTGTGTCCAACCGGGGCCATCTCCGGGAATCCAGCGCGCCCGGATATAGCCCCGGCGGTCGATAAGAAACTCCATATGAGAGGGAATCGGAGGCACGCTCTTCACGGTCAACGTTCGACGGAAAAGCGCATAGGTCTCAACAATCTCTTGGTACCCGTCAACGACGACGGGCAAGGTTTCCAACTGTCTTCCGAACTTCTGCTCAACTTGGTTCACATACTGCATCGGCACCGCAATGATCCGGGCGCCGGCGATCGATCCGACGGTTGGGTTTCTCGGCCGAGGGGCCCCACGCGCCGAGATGATTCTCGGCACAGTAGACCGGATTGTCCGCGCCACGGGCGTCCCGAGCGTATGTGTACGCTCAGGTGATTGCCGAAGATGCCACAGCCGGGATCACGGCCGCTTCAGCATCCCTTGCCGAGGATGCAGACGATAACAACGGTCATGATGCATACAGCCGCGCCGATGAGGAAGCCAAACAGCGTTTCAGCAAGGACGAGTGCGAGCCCCGCCGCGATCGCATTCACGATCACCAGGGCGAATTGAGCGATCACTTTCGCCGCCTGGGGGCTGTGAATCATGACTTCGAGCATGTTATCGTGCCGGCCGCAGGAATTCGCCATTGCCTGCTGGAAGTTGAACCCCTTGCGAGCGATGTCGCGGAAACCGTCTGCCCGGTGCTTTTCGGCGTACTTGATGACCTCCTCGATTTCGGGGAACGACAGCAGACCCAATCTGGAAAGCTCTGCTTCGCCCCCCATGACGTCCGAGAGCAAGCCGTATTCCAGGGCAACTATCTTGGGGTCATCCAGCCGTACGTTCCGGAACATTTTGGGCGCCGCCGCCTGGAACGCTCGGGTGAATCCGGTGC
>DATEAK010000058.1:0-11513 GCA_035288405.1 bacterium
ATTCCAAGCCCCGTGCAGGCCCCGCCGACAGCCGCATTGGAAGAGGTGACGAAGGGGTAGGTCCCGACATCCACATCAAGCATGGTACCCTGGGCGCCTTCTACCAAAATCCGATCGCCGCGTCTCATGGCCTCCGAGAGAAGCAGACCCGTGTCCCCAATGAAGGGAGCCAGCCGGTCCCGGTACTCGCCGTATTCCCGCAAAATCTCCTCAAGGCTCAACTCCGGCTGCTTATAAAGTTCTCTCAGGAGGAGGTTTTTTTCCCTCAGGTTGACTCGCACCTTTTCCTGGAGACGATCGGGGACGAGAAGATCTCCCAGGCGTATTCCGATGCGAGCCGCCTTGTCCGTGTAAGCCGGACCGATTCCTCGCCCCGTTGTTCCTATTTTTTCGACTCCTAGATGTTGCTCGCTGGCTTGGTCCAAAAGCCGGTGATACGGCATGATGAGGTGAGCCCCCGGGCTGATGATCAGACGGCCTGCGACCGAGATTCCTCGGGATTCCAGTTCTTCAATTTCCTTCAGGAGTGCCCGGGGATCAACGACGACACCGTGTCCGATCAGGCAGGACTTGCCGGCATGGACGATTCCCGAAGGGATCGAATGCAGGACAAACTGCTCGCTGCCGGTCACCACCGTGTGCCCGGCATTCGGGCCACCCTGATAGCGAGCGACGCACTGAACCTGCTCGCTCAGGAAATCGATGATCTTCCCCTTCCCCTCATCTCCCCACTGGGCGCCTACCACAGCCACGACTGTCATCTCTGCAATCCGCCTCCCACCCCTCCGATTACAACCGCCGCATCCGCTCCTGTAGGAACTCGGCCAGCCGCGAGATTTCTACGGAACTCTCCACACCCCGGGCAACTTCCACCACTTTCGCCTGACCCTCCAAAACCCCGTGCCCTCCCAGCACTACGGCCCATGGAATCTGGAACGTGCGCGCGTAGGCAACGGAACCTTCCAGCTCGCGGCGAATGATGTCCCGGGCCACACGCAGTCCGCAACTTCTCAAATTGCGGGCAACGCGAACCGCTTCCCCTTTCCGGGAACGAAACTCGATGAGAAGAACATCCGCCCCCGCCGGTAAAGCCAGATCCCCCTGACGTTCGAGGGCCAGGAGAACCCGCTCTACATCGATCGCAAAGCCGGTGGCCGGTGCCGGAGCGCCAAATTTTTCCAACAGGCGATCGTAGCGACCCCCTCCGCAAATCTCGTAACCCAGGTGCGGAGTAAACCCCTCGAAGACCATCCCCGTGTAGTAGTCAAACCCGCGAATCTCACACAGATCCACCGTAATGTGATCCGAGAACCCGTACGCATCAACGAACTTTAGAATCCGGGAAAGCTTTTCCAACGCAGCCCGGCAGCGTGGGGTTTCTACGAGAGGAAGTACCTTTTCGAGAACTTCTTCTCCTTTTCCCACAAGCCCGAGCAGATCCGGGAGCAGATGGGTCTGGCGAGTCGCTAATTTTTCCCGGCGGCTGATTTCCTCCAGAGCGGAACGGTCCCTGCGCTGAACCGCTTGCCGAATTTCCATCTCGACGGATGCCGGGACTCCAAGTTCCTCCAGAACACCGGAAAAAAAGCCGATATCGCTCACCGACAAATGAAAATCATCGAGCCCTACGGCCATGAGCCCTTCCACAGCCATGGCGATCATCTCGGCATCGGCCTCGGGGGAGTCCAGTCCCATGAGCTCCACTCCGGCCTGAAAGAATTCCCGCGCCCGGCCGGCCTGTGGCTCCACATAGCGAAAGACGTTGCTCACGTAGCAAAGCCGCAGGGGACGGGGCCGTTCTTTCAGGAGCGTGGAGGCGAAACGGGCAATTTGCGGTGTGATATCGGGGCGCAAGACCAGAAGACTGCCGCTCTCCCGCTCAATCATGGTGAACGTCTTGTCGCGCAACTCGATGCCGAGACCGGGAGCGATGGCGTCGAAATACTCGAAGGTGGGAGTGACCACCTCCTGGAAGCCCCAGCGAGTGAAGACCCCCAGGAACTGCTCCTCAACCCAGCGCTTCTTGGCTGCCACCTCCGGCAGCAACACTTTGACGCCCTTGGGAATTTCCTGCATCAAAGCCATGGCTGATCCCTGCCGGAAGCTCAAAGCTTAACGAGCTTGGCGAACAGGATGTTGGGAAGAGCCTGAATCTCCGCCAAGACGTTGGGCGGAATTTCCGAGTCGACATTGACGAAAGAGACGGCCTTGTCGTTGGGGGCCTTACGCCCGAGCTGCATGCCGGCGATATTGATCTGATTGGAACCCAGGATGGTGCCGATTTTTCCGATCACTCCGGGGGTGTCGATGTTGCCGAAGACCAGAATGTAGCCCGCCGGTGTGGCCTCGATCTGGTAGCCGTCAATCATGACGATGCGCGGGTCGTGGCGGCCAAAGACAGTGCCTGCGGCCCGGCGTTCCTCACGATCGGTTTTCAGCGTGAGATCGACCAAGCTGGTGTAGTACTCGGTCTCGCTGCTGGTCGTTTCGTAAACCTTTATCCCCCGCTCGTGAGCCACAACAGGCGCGTTGACCTCGTTGACGGTCTCTCCTAAAAACGGTCTCAGGACTCCCTTGAGAAGCGCCACGGTCAGAGGTTTTATCCCCATGTGGGCCACCTCGCCGCTGTAGCGCACGTGGATTTCCTGAATTCCCCGCTCCACGAGCTGTGAGGTCAGGCTTCCCATTTGCTCGCACAACTGCAGGTACGGGCGCAGTTTTCGCAACAGTTCCCCGCCCACCGAGGGCACGTTCACCGCGTTTTGAATCTCGGAGTGCTTCAGGTAGGCGATAATCTGCTGGGCAATCTCCACCCCCACCTGTTCCTGTGCTTCGTCCGTCGAGGCTCCCAGATGCGGGGTGCAGACGACCTCTTCCAAGCTCAGGAGAGGGTTATCCCCGGGTGGCTCCTTCTCGAAAACGTCCAGAGCCGCTCCGGCCACTTTGCCGCTCTTGATGGCATCGTAGAGGGCTTTCTCGTCCACGATCCCTCCCCGGGCACAGTTAATGATCCGAACTCCGTTCTTCGTGCGGGTGAACGCCTCGGCTCCGAGAAGACCGCGGGTTTCCGGGGTCAGGGGAACATGAACGCTAATGAAATCGGAGCGGCGCAGAATTTCATTAAAATCAACAAACTCGACCCCGATCCTCTCCGCCACCTCGGGGGAAATGTGGGGATCGAAAGCAATCACATTCATACCCAGCCCCTTGGCGCGGTCGGCCACGACGCTGCCGATGCGGCCCAGTCCCACCACTCCCAGTGTCTTTTTGTAGACCTCAACTCCCACAAAGCGCTTACGGTCCCACTTCTTGGCTTGCAGGCTTGCGTAAGCTTGCGGGATCTTGCGGGCCAGTGCCAGGAGCAGGCTGATGGCATGCTCGGCGGTGGTGATCGTGTTACCGCCGGGCGTATTCATGACGATGATCCCGCGCTTGCTGGCCGCCGGAACATCTACATTATCGACTCCAATCCCGGCACGTCCCACCACTCGCAGACTGCGAGCCGCGTCAATGACCGGAGCTGTGACCTTGGTCTCACTGCGCACCACCAGAGCCTCGTATTCCGGAATCACTTGCAGCAACTCCTGAGGGGAAAGGCCGATTTTCACATCCACCTCGATCCCCTCCTCCTGGCGCAGGAGGTCAATCCCTTTGGAAGAAATCGGATCGGAAACCAGGACTTTCATGAATGCTGACCCTCATTCCAACAGCAAGGCTTCGGCGGCTGCTACGCCGGCCCCTTGCTTCACCTTGTGGCCCATCTGGACCAAGACCATCTCCAGTACCGAGATCAGGGCCAGGATGTCAAAAGAATCCACAAACCCCATATGTGCAACCCGGAAAATCTTCCCCTTCAAGGATCCCTGCCCCTCAGCTACAGTGATCCCGTAGCGGTCACTGAGGATTCGGATCAGTTCCTCGCTATCCAGTCCTTCCGGCATGGAAATTGACGTGACTCCCGTACTGGGCAGCTCCTTGGCGAAGGGCTCCAGGCCCATGGCGGTCACGGCCCGGCGGGTGGCCTCGGCCAGTCGCGCGTGCCGGGCAAACATGGCCTCCAACCCCTCTTGCCGGATTTGCCTGAGGCTGACCGCTAGACCCACGACGAGGGAAACCGCAGGAGTATAAGAGCTGGTGTTTTTCTGGGCGTTCTTCAGTTCCTTGCGAAAATCGAAATAGTACTTGGGAAGCGTGGAGCGCTCCGTAAGCCTCCAGGCTTTCGGGCTCAAAGCGGCAAAGGCCAACCCCGGCGGCAGCATGAGGGCTTTTTGAGAAGCGCTCACGACCACATCCAGTCCGTAGCGATCCATGGGGATGTCAAACGTTCCCAGGGCGCTCACCGCATCGACGATCAAAGCTGTTTCCGAGAGCGGGCGAACCATCTCCCCCAGGGCCTTGAGATCAGAGCTCACGCCCGTCGAGGTTTCCGTGGCCTGCACCAGGACGCCGCGGATCTCTGGATCTTCTCTCAAGATGGCGGATACGTCCTGAGGCTTGGGGGCAAAGCCCCACTGGACATCAAGGATGCGGGCCTTGAGCCCGTACGCCTTGGCCAGTTCTTCCCAACGCTCACCGAATTTTCCTCCCCGCGCCACCAGGACTTTGTCTCCTGGTGAAAACAAGTTGCTGATAGTACCTTCCATGGCCCCCGTTCCTGAAGCCGCGAAAATGAGGACCTCTTGATCCGTTTGAAAGAGGTATTTCAGGTCCTGGCGGATCTGAGAAAAAAGGTCGCTATACTCCCGGGTACGATGATGAATGATGGGCTTGGCCATTTCCGAAAGCACGGAAGGGGGAATCGGAGTCGGCCCTGGCGTAAAGAGGTAATGTTTTTCCATGGTACGTCCCTTCTACTTCCCCTCAGATGAAAGACCGGACCTCGAGAGAATCCTACAAAGCTCTTGGAAATTTGGAGTTCTCTGGCTCCGGACCAGCGAGTAAAGATAACAGATGAGGCGCAATCCTGTCAACGGCAAAGGCATCCGGCATTCCTGCGTCTTTTGCCGGGGAATGATCCATGGCGGGCCCCATTTTTCATTGACTCATTTCCGAAATCTAACTTATAGTGTCGGTGTTTACCAATCCCCGTGATTTACCAAACCCATTTTACCAGGAGGACCCTCGCGATGAACTTCGGTCCCCGCCTGCTCCTGCTGTTGCTCCTCCTTGGCGTCGCGGTCCCAGCCGTCACATTTGCTTCCGGCTTTCGACTTCCCGAACAGGATGCCAAGGCCTTGGGGATGTCTGCCGCCGTCGTAGCCCAAGCCGACAACCCTTCGGCAATTTACTACAACCCGGCCGGCCTCACGCAACTCAAAGGGAACTGGGTTTCCGGCGGAGGCACACTCATCCTGGCCCCGGGGGCGGCCTTTGAAGGCCGCACCAAGGTCTCCAACGGCCTGGGTTTGGGCATACAGGGAACCAAAGGGGAAGACCAGGTTTTTTTTACCCCTGATCTCTTCTTTGTTTCGAGCCTGGGCAGCGAACGCTTGCGCGTGGGCTTCGGAGTTTACTCCCCCTTCGGCCTGGGGCGTCGCTACGAGGAAAACCGGATTTTCCGGGACCAGTTAAACAACATCGAACTGAAAACTGTGAACTTCAACCCCACGATTGCCTACAAGATCAGCGACACGATCAGTGTGGGCGCAGGCCTTGACATCTTTCATACCCAGATTATTTACGATTTCACCGGCTTTAGCGCCACGAGCGGGACAGATCTCTACACGGCCAACGCCAAGGCCGAGGGGAACGGCCTGGCCTACAACGTCGGGGTGCTCATTACCCCTCACCCGCAGTGGAAGATCGGGCTGAATTACCGGAGCATTTCCCCCATCAAACTCAAGGGAAACGTAAACATCCAGACGAATTCGGCAGTGATTGCCTCCGACATTGCCAGAGACTTCAATCAACCTTCGGGAACTTCCGCACGGGACACGGCGCACAGTAACTTGACTCTGCCCGACACCTTCGCGCTGGGAGTGTCCTTCCGGCCCACGGAGAGGCTCACCCTCGAGGTAGACGCGGATTGGACGGGTTGGTCAACCTACGACGAGTTTCCCTTCAACACAAGCACTTCCGTGACGAGGGGCGTTGGCGGCCCACAGATTTACGGGCCCACAGCCCTCACCAAGGACAAGGACTGGCGAAATACCTGGGCCCTACGGGTAGGCGGGCAGTATAAGACCAGTGAGCGGATCTCACTGCGGGCGGGCTATATCTATGACAGCAACCCCATTCCGCAAGACACTTACAGCGCCGATCTCCCGGATGCGGACCGCCAGGTAGGCAGTGTGGGAATCGGCTACACAGGCTCCGGGTTCAACGTCGACTTTGCTTACGCGGCTGTTTTTTACCGCCCCCGAACGGTGACGCGATACGACAGCGCCGGAAACCTGGTGATGGACGGCACCTTCAAGAGCATGAACCATCTCTTGGGACTCACCCTGGCCTATCCGTTTTAGCTGCAACCCGGATGGGCCCGGCGGAGCCCCCTCTTTTCCGCAAGACCCTCCATCGAAGTTGTTCTCTGAAGGAGTGCTTTGCACGGCTCCCCCGCGTCTTCCAGTGCCATCCCTTGCCTAGAAAACCTCCACGAGCTAATTTAAAAGAGGGTGGAGGGAACTCTTTTCGGGAGCCGGGAGTTTCCAAAGTAGAGCGAAAGATGCAACGTGAAGACGCGGAAGCCAGCTCGAGGAGGAAAACAAATGAATTGGAAGAGATGGCTTGCTCCAGCCTTCGTCGGTCTTCTGACTGCCTGTGCCCCGATTCCTTACCAGTCCCCGGACTATCCGTCCTTCGCGCACAAGGAGGGCGGCTTTGATTTGAACTTTTACTGGAGCTATGAGCAGCCCACCCCGGACGCGACGCTGGTGAAGGGTTACGTGCGCAACGTCTGGATCGAACCGGCTTACAATTTCAAGCTGGAGGTGGCAAGCCTGGACGCCGGCGGAAAAGTCCTCGGGAAGAAGTATTTTTACGCCTTCCCCCAAGTCCTCGGCACGGTGTCGGGGGGCGGAGTTTACGACGATGCGATTCCCTTCCAGGTTCAGCTCAGGCACACGGGCAACGAGAAGGCCTATCGCTTCTGCTACCAGTACGAATCTCCCACCTACGGCTCGGATGATAATCGGACAAGCCGGATCTTCGGACGACCCGGCATCGAGCCGGCAGGAATGCGGTCCTGGTGCTTCACCGATAAGACTCCGCAATGATGGTACCGTGCCCCGAACTTGAGCAACCCAATCCCTACGGAAAATCCAACACACGCCCTGCCGGGCGCACAAAAGAAAACCCCGGTCCGGAAGATCCGGACCGGGGCGGGATCGTTCCCCTCACCCTTCCCCTCTCCCCTAGCAGGGGAGAGGGGATTAGGGCACGAGGAGGAAAGTCAGACTAGAAGTTTGCGTACACGTTCCACTGGGCAACCCAGGGGTCACTCAAATTAACGGAGCTCGAGCCGCCCTTGAAGTAGTCACCCGCAAAGAGATAGCCGCCGCTGACACCCAGCACCAGCTCCTTCATGATCGGATAAAGGTAGGAGACGCTGACCTCCGTCCCATAATCCTTGTCCTGATTTGGAAGGTACGCGACGTTCGCCTTGGCATAGAAGACGTTACCCAACAAATCCCCGCCGGCCACCTTGGACTTGCCGTACGCCCCGAACACCTGGGCATTGGTAAGCGCTACGCCCGACTTGGCGCCGGACACCGTGCCGATGCCGTTAGTTGACTGGACACTGCCGTTCTTATACCACAGGAGACCCGTCTCATCCTGGTGGCGCAGCGCGATGGCGGAGTACTGCCCAAGATCATTTTTGCTTATTGAACCGGAGGGCGCCCAGGCCTTCACCTTGTCGTCGGTTGCATTGCCGTCACCGCTGGCATAGATGTACTGCAGCCCTAGCTCGCCGAAGCCGAAGGTGTATCCGCCCTGAAGGTACGCAGACCAAGCCTGGTACTTGGCGTCCTTCCCGGCATAGCACTCGCCAACGGCCGGCCCCTGAAAGGTGGTGATGCTCGCTGTCCCCGTTTCGGTGCAGACCGCTTCCCCGCCGATGTAGGCCGCCTCTGCCTTTAGATCAACGGGTCCAACCTTAGCCGCGCCATTGAGGCGGGGATAATACAACTTGTACGTCACAAGGCTTGCCGTGTCCGTGCTGCGGTCAAACATGATAGAGGGGGTCAAAGTAGCAGGCCCCGCCTTCATGCTATACTGCGCCAGGTAGAGGTCACGATCGGCGTCGCTCTCGGTTGCTGCCAGGGCGCAGCCCGACAACGCGGTGTTGGAGGCTGTGCTGGAACAGTCCACGAGCTTCCCGTAGGCCAGCGTGAGCGTCCCGGGCCCGGCCTTCCAGTTCGCCACGATGCTGTCAGGTGCATACTTACGGTTCATGAGAACATTGTAGCCGGAGGTCCAGCCCCAGCCCTGCTTGCCAAGGTTAATATTGAAATCCTTCGTCGGCTTGTACGACGCCCATGCTTTTCTTACGGAAAAGCCCGATCCGTCATTGCTTCCTATTCCACTTGTACCCGTTCCCCACTCCCCATCGTGAATCCAGAATTCGGAGAATACGGAGAGGCGATCGTTAACAGTAATCCCCATGTTGAGGTCCAACCGGTTGTCAAAAAAGTTGGAGTTATTTTTCGTCGCCTCGTTGGCGGTCCAGTTATTGACCGAATACGCCCGGACTCTGTAATACCCGTTGAACTTCACTTCTGTGGCCAGGGCCGGGAGGGTCATCCCCACCACCAGCGCCACGGCCAGCATGAACATTGTCGCTCGTCTCATTCTGTCTCCTCCCTGACTGGTACTGTCGCTGTCATCCTGGTGTCCATTTAACAAGTACAACAACTCCCTCGTAAGGCGTACCTCTAGAAGGGACTCCTCACCTCATGGACCACCTCCCTTCCATAGTTTTTCCCGCCATGAGCTTGCGGGGCACCACTGCGAACTCGTGTGATTTTTCCGACTTCTCGGTTCCGTCCTCTGTAACAAATGAATACGGCGCGACTGTAACACCCCTCCTTTCCCCCTGTCAAGAATTTTTTAAGGCGTCATCCGACCCCTTCTCCCACAAAAAATAGGGGGACTTCCGGCTCCAAAATCACGGCGTTGTCCCGCTGAGTTTGAAGACTTCAATCCAGCTCCTCCCCTCCCGCCGCAGGAACATGAGCCCCTGAGGCTCCACGATGGCAGTGACAAGCTCCGGCGCGCCGTCATGATCGACGTCCGCCAGCAAATAATCCGCCATGTAGCCTCCCAGGGGGCGGGTCCGCCATTCCTCGTAAAAACTCCCTGCCTGCCAGCGCAAACCCGAAACGATGCTCTCGTTGTAAGCTCTAAGATTCGGAAAGAGATACCCGGTAGCAGGGATATTTGTGTTCATGATGACCGTCCCGGCTAAGGGCCCGGTCTTGCCACCCCACAGAATCCTGCCCTTGATGAGAACCCTTTGTATCTGGTCATTGTCTCCCAGGGAAGCGTTTGGAAGAGCTTGCCCTTGGACCTGCACAGGGAAAGCGGTCTCGGTGCCGCCATAACGTTCCGTGCTCCGCCATAGCAGTTCCCCTTCCTGGGAAAAGACCCTCAGGCGGTCATCATCATCGACCATGATGAATTTCTGCTTCCCGTCCCCATCCAGATCCAGGGGGAGGAATCCGTAGATGCCGACGCCCAGGGCCCCAAAGTCTTTCGGTGAGTTCAGAGGGTCGCCTGGCACATAGCGGCCTGCCTGTGCCGGCACGGCAGACAGGTCCTTTTCCCAGCGGTAGCGAACAATCTTCCCGGAAAACGGATCCCCGGCTCCCTGCTCCTGAGCCCACAACTCCGGCTTGGCTCCAGGCAGCTTCACCACCCGCAAATAGCGATGAATGTCGTCCTGGATGACCTTGAAGGATCCACCTTTGTGCTCAAGCACAAAGGAGCGCAGCAAATTATTGCGCAGGTTCGTGACGAAAATTTCTTCGACGCCGCTGCCGTTGAGGTCGGCCACCCCTACGTTCAGGAAGCTGCTGCCGGAGCCCCCCTTGTAGGTGCCCACTTCCTCAAGTTTCTTATTATTCCAGCGGTAGATCGCAACCACATCACTGCCGATGACGACGATCTCGTTCTTGCCGTCCCCGTCCACGTCCCCCACGTCCATCCCCCGGACGGCAAACTCAATCGGGGTGCTGCGCAAGAGACCCTGGTTTCCAACCACTCCGAGAGCCCGCTCTCGGAGGAGAAACTGGGGATTGATGCGGGCCGTCCGAGAGGAAGAAAGCCGGTCCCGCGCACTGCGGCCGGCCAGTCGGCTCGGAACATTATTGAGAAGGGCGGTTTCAGTCACCTTGGGCTCTTTCGTGGAAATCGCGACCACTCTCACCTCCAGGGACCAGCGCTCCTGAACTTTGCGCACGGTCCCTGTGACCAGATAGTCACTCCCAAACTGCCGGGTGATTTGCTCCAAATTCTTATCGGACAACACCTGAGAAGGCTCAAGCCCTCTTTCGAGAAGCCAGGTGTGGAACCGGTCGCTGTCGGTCACTTCGAAGCGCCCCGTGCTCTTCAAGCTTTCCGCTAAACCCCGTGCCAGCGCCTCTCCATCCACGTTTTGGCCCTCGGGCGCGTCCATAGGGGCAACGGCCAGCTTGACCAGGCCCGAAGAAATGCGCGCCTGATCCCCGACTTTGGGGACCGCTCCGGGATTCATCGACTTGGGGACGGCAATCGAGTATTGATCCTGGACCTCGACGATTTCCAGGGTGCCGAGGGTCTCTTCATATCTGCCCAGCACGACTCCGGTCAGCGGGTGCCGGAACTCTGCCCCTTCCCGAGTCAGAGTCAACTGCGTCCCGGGCTTCACCCCGTTTTTGCGGGCCACATCCAGGATGATTTTATTTTCCTGCAAGGAGACAACCGCCCCGCGCACTACGGGGAAGGCTTCCCGGATTTTGCCTGCAATCCGGTCAACGGGATCTTGCGAACTCGAACTCTGAGCTCCGGTTTCTTGCGGGAAATTGAAACCCAGGGAAAGGACCAGAACCAGGAACAGAACACTTCGCTTCGCCTTCACAGCAACTCCTTCGAGATCTTCCGCCTCGTAGCCCTAAGCTTCACTGCAACAACTTTTTCACCTTTCGCCTTCAACCTATTTAAATCCCCCCAGCCCCCCTTTAAAAAAGGGGGGCTGGGGGGATTTTACTCAGCATCCTGACTTCCCTCATCTTGCTGAAAGCTGACTGCTGGCAGCTTCTCATGACAGGACAACGAAAGTACCGGAGAGTTTTTCAGACCAGCCCTGGTGATGGCGATCCAGAGCTGCCCAAAGGAACCCCAACCCGAAACTGATCCAGGAAAGGAAGGCTCCTCCCAGGCGCAGGGCCGACCGTGCGAAGCCCACCGGGCTCGAGTCTTCGGACACTACTCGAATTCCGAAAAGAGCCTGCCCCCAGGTCTGCCCTCGGGAGCCCACCAGGTAAAGGTAGTATGCGGTGTAGAACAAGAGGAGGGAGGAAATCCAGGGAACAACTCCC
>DATEAK010000059.1:0-11449 GCA_035288405.1 bacterium
CACGGCGACCGATAATACGGTTAAACAAGGTTGACTTGCCTACGTTCGGCCTTCCGACAATTGCAACGATTGATTTTCCCACACGGACCTCATGCTTAGAACTCTCTTTAAGTCCTATCGGTTAAGTCTTCGATATCATTATACCGGAAGGTAGTTGCGTCGTCAGAGCCGGGTGCTGATCTTGATGCGAGAAAGCTAATTTGCGCTGCTTGTCACCCGCTTGGATTGCTGAAAATACGTCTCGATTCCCTGGAAAATTCCCTGGGCCAATGCCTGACGGTAGGCATCTTTCCGGAGTAGTTTCTCTTCCTCCGGGTTGGTGATGAAAGACAATTCGGTCAGAATGGCCGGCATTTCGGCTCCGACCAGGACGTAGAAAAGTGCTTCCCGGATTCCCAAATCCGAGCTGTTCTGACTCAGAGGGCGGGTGTCCTTCACAATCGAACTTTGTACGGTCTGTGCCACCAAGATTGAGTCGTTGCTCTTGCTGGTCAGCACCAGATCTTTGATGATGAGTTCAACGTCGCTTAACTTTCGCCGGGACATCTTATTCTCTCTGGCGGCCAGTTCCGCCGCATCCTGGTCGGGATTGATTCCCAGACGATACGTGGCGATCCCTCTGGCCGTTCTTTTGGGGTTGGCATTGGCGTGGATCGACACAAAGAGGTCCGCCTTATGAGAATTTGCAATCGCCGTTCGTTCCTCCAGTGGTATGAACACGTCAGTGCTTCGGGTAAGGATGATCTCGTAGCGGCTTGTGGCGTCCAGCAGTTTTCTCACCCGCAGGCCAATGTCGAGGACGACCTCCTTTTCCTCGAGTCCTCCGGGTCCGATGGCACCCGGGTCTTTTCCGCCGTGGCCGGGGTCTATGACGATCTTCAGGCGCTTGGGAGGGACCTTTCCATCGGCACGGGCGTCGGTTCGGACAGTGCCGGGCCGGTTCTTGATATCAATGATAAGACGCGGCGGATCCGGCAAAGAAAAGATTTCGTGCTCTCCTGATTTCTCCAGATCCAGGACGATCCTGACCACGCCCGGTCGGTTTTCCGCCAGCCTTGCTTGGTGTATGAACCCATCGTCTACGGAGAGTGTCTTCCGGAAAAGGGTTTGTGGAAGGGTAGCTCCAAAGAGGTCGATGTAAAGTCGGGGAGGGTCGGATAGTTTGTGCTCCTCGAAGGGTACTTCCGCTTCCAATTCGATCACCACTCGGGATGAAGAGGATGTGGACTGATGACGGATTGCCGTGATCCGGATCGGCTCGTTGGCTCCGGAAGTCGGTCTGGAAAGAGGGGCTGCCGAAATTCTTCCGGAATCAGGCCCCGCCAAAAGGATCCCGAGCATCATGAGAAAGGGTACTATGTATCCCAGGTGCTTCACCCTTCCCCGGTCCCCCCGCTTTCCTTAAGTTCCCATTTCCCAGGAAGCCAGGTATTTTTCCTGCTCCGGGCTCAGCGTGTCGATCCGGATTCCGAGTGTGTGAAGCTTCAATGAAGAGATCTCCCGGTCGATCTCTTGTGGGACCGGGTAAACCTCAGGCGTCAGTGTTTTATGGGACTGGACGACATATTCCGCAGACAAGGCCTGATTGGCAAAACTCATATCCATGACGCTGGAGGGGTGCCCCTCCGCAGCGGCCAGGTTAACAAGCCTCCCTTCGGCCAGGAGGTTCACGTGTCGTCCGCTGGGGAGAGTAAATTCCTCGACGAATTCCCGGATCTGGCGGCGACCGGTGGCGATCCGCTCGAGGGCCGGAATGTCAATCTCCACGTTAAAGTGGCCCGAGTTTGCCACGATGGCTCCGTCTTTCATGCTCAAGAAATGCTCCTCGCGGATCACATGGACGTTCCCGGTGACGGTGACAAAGAAATCGGCGACTTTAGCGGCTTCAGGCAGTGGCTGAACCTGGTTTCCGTCCATGATGGCTTCCAATGCCCGCAGGGGATTGACCTCCGTGACAATCACGTGGGCTCCCATGCCTCTGGCCCTCATCGCCCCCCCGCGCCCGCACCAGCCGTAGCCGCAAACCACGAAGACGCTCCCTGCCAGGAGCCGGTTCGTAGCCCGGATGATCCCATCCACAGTGCTTTGCCCCGTGCCGTACCGATTGTCGAAGAGGTGCTTTGTATGGGCGTCATTGACGGCAATAATGGGATATTTGAGGATCCCCTGCTGTGCCATGCTGCGCAGGCGGATGACCCCAGTGGTGGTTTCCTCCGTCCCGCCCAGTATCTGAGCTGTCTGGGAAGGCCTCTGCTTATGCAGAGTCGAGACCAGATCCGCGCCGTCATCCATGGTGATATCGGGTCTGGCGTCCAGCACCGCGTCGATATGCCGGTAGTATGTCTCGGTGTCTTCTCCCTTGATGGCAAACACGGAGATGTTCTCCAGATGTGCCAGGGCCGCCGCGACGTCATCCTGGGTGCTCAAAGGATTGGAGGCACACAGGAACACTTCCGCCCCTCCCGCCTTTAGTGTCAACGCGAGAGCGGCGGTCTCCGTGGTCACGTGGAGACAGGCGGCAATGCGTTTCCCCTTGAGGGGTTTCTGTTCCGAGAAGCGTTTGCCAATGCTTTGTAAAACCGGCATTGACTGTAACGCCCACTCGAGCCGCAGTTTCCCCTTCTCGGCAAGACTTACATCCTTGACGTCAAAATTCATTTCTCCTCCACGTATTCATAAAGGCCTGCTTCTTTCTGAAGGATTTCCGTTTTGTCGGTCCTCTCCCAGGTAAATTCCGGCTCATTCCGCCCGAAGTGCCCGTAGGCGGCGGTCTTACGGTAGATGGGGCGCCTCAAGTCGAGGGTTTTGATGATGCCGGCCGGCGTAAGTGGAAAAGTATTCCGGACGAGGGCTTCCATGCGCTCCGGTGCGATCTTGCTGGTGCCGAACGAGTCTACCATGAGAGATACGGGTTCCGCCACACCGATGGCGTAGGCGAGCTGGACTTCGCAGCGGTCGCAAATCCCGGCGGCCACCAGATTCTTGGCGATATAGCGTGCCATGTAGGATGCGGAGCGGTCCACTTTGCTGGGATCCTTTCCGGAAAAGGCTCCTCCTCCATGGCTGCCGACTCCGCCGTACGTGTCCACAATAATCTTGCGCCCGGTGAGGCCGCAGTCTCCCATGGGGCCGCCAATCACAAAGCGTCCGGTCGGATTCACGTGGATGACAACCTTCTTATAATCGATCAGGTGAGAGGGGATGACCGGTTTGATGACCTGCTGGATGACATTCTCCCGGATCTGCTCAATGGATAACTCCGGGCTATGTTGCGTGGAGACAACCAGCGTAGCTACCCGCACGGGGTGACTGTTCTCGTACTCAATCGTAACCTGGGTTTTCCCGTCGGGCCGCAGGTACGGGAGAATCTCCTCCTTGCGGACCCGGGCCAGTCTTTGGGCCAGCTTGTGGGCCAGGGAAATGGGCAGAGGCATGAACTCATCGGTCTCGTTTGTGGCATAACCGAACATGATTCCTTGGTCCCCGGCACCCTGCTCCTCATAGAGTCCCTGACCCTCGGTGACTCCCTGGGAAATGTCCGGCGATTGTTCGTGGATTGAGGTCAGCACCGAGCAAGTTTCATGATCAAATCCGTATTTCGCCCGAGTGTATCCCACATCGCGGATGGTTTCTCGGGCCACTTTGGGGATATCCACGTAGCACGTTGTCGTGATCTCTCCAGACACGAAGACGAGGCCCGTGGTAACCAGTGTTTCGCAGGCCACTCGGCCGTACGGATCCTTTGCGTAGATAGAGTCAAGAACGGCGTCCGAGATCTGGTCGGCAATCTTGTCCGGGTGCCCCTCGGTTACCGACTCGGACGTAAACAGATAACGCTGGGATCGCATTCTTACTCCTCCGCTCATGGGGGTTTCCGCAAAAAGTACCGGAACCTTTATTTTTCCGCGCCAATCGGAAAGGCGCGGGCATAGTAACATAATTTGCTATGGGATGCAAACTCGGCGCAGCCCTGTCGTCACCGGTCTAATGAAGCTGCAGGCCGAAGCGTAAGTCCGCTTCCCTCTTCAGGTAATTTCTTACCTCTGCTCCCGTGGCTAAGAGGAGGGCCTGAGCGGCAATGTCCCGAACTTCGGAAAAGGAAAGGGCGCGTATGACCTGCTTCATTCTTGGGATAAAGAGGGGGTTCATGCTGAGTCCGTCCAGTTCAAGCCCCAAGAGGATTATTGCATTCAAAGGATCTCCGCTCATCTCTCCGCAGAGATCCACCCGGAGCCCCCGGCTATGGGCGGCTTGAACTACGGAATGGATGCTCCTCAGGATACTGGGGTGAAGAGGGTCATAGAGATAGGCAACTTCCTCATTCACGCGGTCTATGGCCAGGCAGTACTGGCTTAAGTCGTTGGTGCCGATGCTGAAAAAATCCGCTTCCTGGGCAAGCAAGTCCGCAATGAAGACGGCAGAAGGCGTTTCGATCATCACTCCGACCTTCAGCGCGGGATCGAAAGGGAACCCTGAGTGGTGTAGTTCTTCCCCCGCTTCCGCCAAAATCTCTCGTGCCCGCCGCAGCTCTTCGACCCCGGAGATCAGCGGGAACATGAGTTTCAACTTCCCGTAATGGCTGGCACGCAAAATGGCCCGGAGCTGGACTTTGAAAAGAGGGATCTCCTTCAACGAGAAGCGGATGGCTCTGAGCCCCAGGGTCGATTTGAGGCCGCCCCCGAGCTGCAGTGGAGACAGAAATTTGTCACCTCCAAGATCCACGGTTCGGATGACGGCACAATGAGGATGTACCCTTTGAGCGATCTGCCGGTATTCCTGGAATTGTTCCTCCTCGGAGGGCAGCATGCGGCGGTTGATGAAGAGGTACTCGGTACGGAAAAGCCCGACTCCCTGTGCCCCGTAGGTGCGGGCCGTCTCGACTTCCTCAGCGGATTCGATGTTTGCAGACAGAATGATTTCCTTGGCGTCAGTGGTCCTGGAGGGCAGGTCCCTGAGTTCTTCGAGTTCCTCCATCCGGTTGCGCAAGCGGACTTGCTTGGCCTTGTAGAACCCCAGGACATCCTGACTGGGGTTGAGAACGACGATTCCTTGGTCCCCGTCGATCAGGATCAAGTCTCCGGTCTCGATTCTTTCGGAAATGTTCCTGAGGCCCACCACAGCAGGGATTTCCAGGGCTCGAGCCATGATGGCTGTGTGGGAAGTGGCGCTTCCTATATCAGTCGTGAAGCCCAGGACCTTCCCTTTCGTGAGTTGCAGTGTATCGGCAGGAGTCAAATCGTGAGCCACTAGAATGACCGGCTCCTTGAATCCGGCCAGTGTATCCGGCGTCTGGCCCAGCAAGTTATGGAGAACTCTTCCGCCGACTTGCTCGACATCTCGCCGGCGCTCCTTGATGTACTCGTCGGCGACATCATCAAACACCTTTATGAACTGGTCCAAGGCGCGCCTGAGGGCCCATTCGGCGTTTATTTGATGTTGGGAGATGTCTTCCGTGGCGGTTTTCGCGAACGCGGGATCATCCAGAATCAGAATGTGCGTATCCAGGATGTACGTATGTTGGTGCCCGAGATTCCGACCCAGGTGTTCCGAGATGGAAGCGAGTTGAGAGCGGGACCGATCTACGGCTTCGTGGAAGCGAGCGATCTCCGCCTCCACTTGTTCGGGCGGGATGGGGTATTCGGGGATTTCCATGGCGGCGCCGCGGACAACGGCTGCTTTACCCCAAACAACCCCGGGTGAGACCCCGATCCCTTTGAGCATTTGCCCCCCTCACTCACTCTCGTCAAATTTTCCGTTCACCAGATCAACCAAGGCCTTCACCGCGTCTTCCTCGTCCTCTCCGCTCGTGGTGATCTTCACCGTGGTGCCTTCAGCGGCGGCCAACATGAGAATCCCCATGATGCTCTTGCCGTTGGCTTGCTGCCCTCCCCTCTCCAGGGTAATCTCGGAGCGGAATCGTGTGGCCAGCTTGACGAATTTGGCCGCAGCACGGGCATGTAGACCGAGTCTGTTTCGAATGGTCGCCTCCAAGGTCTGCACCGATTCTCCTCTCCTTCTCCAGACGATGAGCAGGTCCGGAGAGTTTGTATTGGCTTGCGAAGAAGCCTGCTGCTGAAAGGGAATCAACCGGCGGCAACCTTCCGCCGCCGATCAGGATGTCCCCTTTCCCTCTTCTTTCTTTCTGGACAGGAGGCTGCTGGCCACGGAAATATGTTTTTGGCCGTACTCACGAATGAATTCCGCCATTTCTCGCAAGTTGCCGGAGCCGGGATAAAACGGGAGCTTGATCAACATAGGTAGGTTGACTCCCGAGACCACTTCCACCTTCCGTTCTCCAAGAAAGGAAAGGCTCAGATTCGAGGAGGTTCCTCCGAACATATCGGTGAGAATGATCGCACCTTCTCCCTTGTCAACGGCCTCCAGAGCAGCCGCGATTTTCGCGCGCCCCGATTCCGGATTATCCTGAGAATTGATCGAAACGGCCACAGTATTCTCCAGATGACCCACGACAAGCTCGGCCGCTTTCAGGATTTCTTCAGCTAGATGCCCATGGCAAACCACCACTGTGCCGATCATGGAGGCTCTCCTATGACTGGTTCCCAAACCACCGCCTTACTCCCTGTTGATATCCCGATGATGGAGGATCGTAGAGTATCCCAGGACGTCAATCAATTTCTTTAGCTCCTCTCCGATGGTGACGGAGCGATGCTTCCCTCCCGTGCAGCCCAGAGCAATCGTGAGGTAGGTTTTCCCCTCCTTTTCATAGAAGGGCAGAAGATAGGAGATCAGATCAAACAGGCGGCGCAAAAAGGTCTGAGATGGTTCCGGAGAGAGCACATAGTCTCTGACCTTCGGATGTTGACCCGTCATGGGCCGCAGATCTTCGACAAAGTGTGGGTTGGGGAGGAAGCGGACATCAAATACCAGATCGGCGTTATACGGAAGCCCGTGCTTGTAGCCGAAGGAAATGATGGATATCGTGGGGGTCCGTTGGCGATCCCGAGCTCCGTAGCGTGTGGTCAATAGATCCCGGAGCTGGTGCAGGGTGAACTCCGATGTATCGATGATCTCGTCGGCCTGTTCCCGGATTTCCCGGAGCATCTCGGTTTCCAGGCGGATGCCATCCAGGACCGAGATTGACTGGGCTAAAGGGTGCTTGCGCCGCGTTTCATTGAACCGTCGCAACAAGGCTTCCTCGCTGGACTCCAAAAAGAGGATCTTCACCTCATGCCCTTGCTCGCGCAGTTTCTGGACATTGCTGAAGATTTGCGGGAAGAAGTCCCGTTCCCGGACGTCGAGAACGACGGCAATACGGCCCATCCCGGTATTTGCCTGAGCGCACAGGCTCGCAAAGGTGGGCAGCAGGCTGGGAGGAAGATTATCGACGCAGAAGTAGCCGAGATCTTCGAAGGCTTTGATCGCCACACTCTTGCCGGAGCCCGAAAGACCGCTTACGATGAGTACGAAAATCGAGTGCATGATCGACCTTCAATCCTCTGGTCGGGGATCATTGCGGGGTTCCAGGAGTTGGGCCATAAGCTTCTTGTCCACCTCCTGGGCCGAGTGGTAGCCCATCAATTTGAGGAGGTGGGTGCGGGCCGCCACCTCGATAATCGTCGGAATATTTCGACCAGGACGCACGGGTGTCCTCAGATAGGGAAGGGATACTTCCAGGATTTCGTACTTTTCCTCATCCAGACCCAAGCGCTCCTCATCTTGCGGATCGGCTTCCGATTCCAACTGAATTACGAGATCGATTGTTTTGCTGTCCTGGATTGCGGCGACGCCAAAGAGGTCCTTCACGTTGATGATACCGAGACCTCGGATCTCCATGTTGTGCTTTAATAAGTCGCCTCCCTGGCCGATCAGTTCTCCCCGTATCTTCCGCACCTCAACGATGTCGTCAGCGACGAGGCGGTGCCCCTTGGACACCAGGTGGAGGGCGCTCTCGCTCTTCCCGCTGCCGCTCTTTCCAAGAAGTAAAACACCGACCCCGTAGATATCCATGAGAACCCCGTGGATCGAAGTCTGCGGTGCAAGCTTCCTTTCCAGGTAGTTACCTAAAGCCGCAATGCACTCTGAACTCTCCACCGGTGTGCGAAGCACAGGGATCTTGAATTGTTCCGCGAACTCCAGGAGCTCTTCAGGAACAGTAAGCGAAGAAGTCACGACGAAACAGGCAATGGGAAGCTCACAGAATTTCCCCAGTCGCTCCCGTTTTTGAGCGGCGCTCAGTGTCCTCAGATAGGAAACCTCGGTCTTCCCCAGGACTTGCACTCTCTGGGGATGGATGAATTCCAGGAATCCGGCGAGAGCGAGCCCGTGCTTCTGAATCCGCGGGTGGGTAATCCGATTTCGAATCCCCTGCTGACCCGCCAGGATCTCCAGTTTCAGAGACGGAGCAAGATCGTGAAGAAGGTTTTCCACATGCACCTGGGACATTCCTACTCCTCTCTGCCACTCCTCAGACTTTGTCGTTTCCGGATCTCATCCGAAGCCCCCCGTGGGCTTCCGGGGCCAACAACCGGGCCACTCCTCGATCGCCAGGTTACGTGTTAAAAAAGTGTTTGCGCCGGTTCGAGGAGGGGATCCTCGTCTCCTTTCTGTACTTGGTCACGGTCCGACGAGCGATCCGCACATCTTTCTTGGCAAGAGAATCCACGATGTCTTGGTCCGTCAGCGGGTTGCGCGGATCCTCGGCAATCACCAGACGTCGGATCATGTCCTTCACGGTAACCGAGGAAACCAAGTCGCCATCGGTGGAGCCCACGCTGCTATGGAAGAAGTACTTGAGCTCGTAGATCCCCTGGGGGGTGTCGACATACTTGTTGGTGATTACGCGGCTCACCGTGGATTCATGCATACCGATGTCATTGGCCACATCACGCAACACCAGAGGCCGCAGGAAAGCCGTCCCCTTATCAAGAAACTCTCGTTGGAATCTCACCAGGCTTTTCCCCACTTTGAGGAGTGTCTGGCGGCGCTGCTCGATGCTTTTGATGAACCAGAGAGCCGAACGGAGTTTGTTCTCCACGTATTCTTTGCCGCTATCCTGTGTCTTGTCCCCCTTGCGTAGCAGCCCCTGATAAAATGGGTTGATCCGGAGTCTGGGGACCCCCTCTTCGCCGAGGACTATCTGATAATCGTCATTCACCTTCACGACGGTCAGATCGGGAACGATGTAGTCCGGTTCCTCGGTATTGAAGCGCAACCCGGGCTTTGGATCCATGTCCTTAATGACCCGGATGGCCACGAGAAGGTCATCCATGTCGACTTTAAGTTCCCGGCAGATTTTGGGGAAGTGCTTCTCCTCCAGCTTGTCGAGGTAGTGGAGGATCAATTGCTCCACGATCGTTCCTTTAAGGCCCAGAGGTTCGGCCTGGATGACTAAGCACTCCTGCAGAGAGCGAGCGGCAACTCCTGTCGGGTCAAAGGACTGCACGATGTGCAGGACCCGCTCCACTTCCGGAATCGGGACCTCTGTAGCTTGGGCTGCTTCTTCTATAGTGCAACTCAGATAGCCGTCGTCGTCTATGTTCCCGATAAGGTACGTCCCGATGGCTTTATCGTTCTCGTCCTGGCAGGTGAGACCCAGCTGCCAGAGGAGATGGTCGGCAAGGGAGGCCGGCCGGCTGAGGGTGGACTCAAACGTCGGCTGTTCCGAACGCTCCTGCCAGGAAGGACCTGGGTCGTCATCCGCGTTGCGCAGGAAGCTTTCCCAGTCCGGGTCAGGCTCACGAACAACTTCTTTGGCCGGTTCCTCTACGGTCGCCCCCACATCCTCTTGTTCCGGGGTTTCCTCCTCTTCTGTTTCCAAGACTTCTTCGAGCAGAGGATTTTCGACAAGCTCCGTGCGGATCGTCTGCAGGAGTTCCAGCCGAGAGAGGGGGAGCAGCTTGATGGCTTGCTGAAGCATCACCGTCATGACAAGCTTCTGGGTCTGCTTCAGGCCGAGTCGTATTTCCATAGCCATACCGGGAGCGTCCTTTTAGGTCCGTGACTGCCGGAGTGTTTTGCTCTCCTGAGACGCTGAGCGGTTGCGGCGGCCTTCCGTGCTGCCGGTTCGAATGGATGGCGCCAGGGAGAAATCTTCCCCCAAATAGATTTGCCTTACCTTCTGACTCCGGGCAATGAGGTCCGGGGGTCCTTTTTCCAGAATCACCCCGTTGCTGATGATGTAGGCGCGGTCGGTGATCGCCAAGGTCTCCCGCACATTGTGATCGGTGATGAGGACTCCGATCCCTTTTTCTTTCATGGCAAAGATAATTTCCTGGAGGTCTCCCACGACGATGGGATCAATCCCCGCAAAGGGCTCGTCCAGCAACATGACGGAAGGAGATAGGGCCAGCGCCCGACAGATCTCCACGCGCCGCCTTTCCCCGCCGGAAAGAGCGTAGGCCTTGACGGATTTGAGGCCGGTGATGTTCAACTCGGTCATGAGTTCCTCGGCTCTTTGACGCTGCACTTCGCGGTGCACGGGGAGGGTTTCCAAAATCGCCAGAATGTTCTCCTCCACCGTGAGCTTTCGAAATACCGAAGGCTCCTGGGGGAGGTACGAAATCCCCATGCGGGCCCGCATGTACATGGGCAGCCGGCTGATGTCCGTAGCGCGGAAAAGAACCTTCCCGGAATCGGGCCGCACAAGTCCGACGGTCAGGTAAAAGGTGGTGGTCTTTCCAGCTCCATTAGGGCCCAGGAGCCCCACGATCTCACCTCGATCGAGTTCAATCTCGACCTGGTTGACAACCGCCCGCCCCCCATATCGTTTGACCAGAGCCTTTGTTTCCAGAAGTGGCACGGCTACCTGTTCTCCTCGGTTTTGCCGGAGGGCTGAGGCCCGCCGATCCGCTTGCGGTCTTCCTCGCCGGGAACAATGACCGCACGCACGCGGGTCTGCGGGCTTCCTTGCACGACGCTGCGATTCTCTTTCAAATAGGAGGTGATTTCCGTCCCCGTAACCACATTTTCCCCTTGCCAGGCCTTGGGATTGCCCGTGAGGACGACTTTTTGCTCGTCGTCGTAGTAAACCGCATGCTCTCCGGTGGCATTCTTCCCCCCCTGCTGTACGATGCGAACGTGCCCGTCGGCCACGATGCGGGAGATTTTATTGGTTTCCTTGTTGCTGTAGACTTCCATGCGGTCCGAGTAGATGGTCACATCTCCCTTTTCAGCAATCACGTTACCCAGAAACACCACGGTCTTGTTCGTGTCATTGGATTCCATTCGCTCGGAAGTCACCACGATGGGAGCCTGCTGCGCGCCCTTGGTTCCCGCGGACGGCTTACTGACCTTGGAGGGAGCTGCCGCTCCCATTCCGATCTCGGGGTACAAGAAGAGTGCGGTGCCCATAATGATCCAAGCGGTGGAGCTAAGGAGTTTTCGATTCACCTTTTCCCCTCTTCGCGCAGTATCGCGCGCACGGTTTTGAGAACCCGCAGGGTGTGGCGTTCCGGTTCCGATCGCAATCCCACTCCGGTAACATCGAAAG
>DATEAK010000060.1:0-3162 GCA_035288405.1 bacterium
GATTCAGCCTCGGAACGGTGGAAGAGGCCGTTTAAGAGTTCTGTTGTGATCTGGTCCGGGTGAAGATCGAAATAGAGCTTCCCGCCCCGGAGCCCCACAATGCGGGGAAAGTGGTTCAGGGCCAACTCAACGCTATGAAGGCTCATGACCAGAGTTTTTCCGCCCTCCTGGGCCAGCTCTACTAAAAGCGTAACAATCTCCTCGGCGAGAGCGGGATCGACGGAGGAAACCGGCTCATCAGCAAGCAGAATGTCCGGATTTTGAACCAAGGCCCGGGCCACAGCCACCCGCTGCTGCTGCCCGCCGCTGAGGGCCGTGGTGCGCTCCCAGTATTTTCCGGCAATTCCAACCTGCATGAGGGCCTGCACCACATCGACATCCGGGCGAGGATCCCAGAAGTTCCACAGAGCGCGGGCCGTGGACATCCGGCCCAGTTTACCGGCCAAAACGTTGTGAGCTACCCGAAGCTGAGGAACCAAGTTATGCTGCTGATAAATGATCCCGATGCGGGAGCGCAGCTCCCGCAGAGACTTTTCCGAGAGCTGCGAAACATCGTTTCCCTGGAGACGCAAGGTGCCTCTCGTCGGCGTCAAGATGCAATTCAGAAGACGGAACAGCGTGGTCTTCCCGGCTCCACTGGGTCCGATCAGTGCCACCCTCTCCCCTTGTTCCACCGTGAGGGACAGAGAGTCCAGGGCTATGACCCGCCCATCAAACACTTTGACAAGATTTTCGATCTCGATCGATCGCGTCATAGAAGGCGATTGGTCCTTATTTGATAAGGCCCGAAGCCAGGCCCGCTTTCTCGATTCCTTCGAAAATTGATTCGGAAGTCACAGGAATGTAGCGCTTGGTGCGGTGGAGATCCAAGAGCTTGCGGTCGTTGGGATTATTGTAGTCGAGGCGCACAAAGGCCGCCCGCAGCTTCTCCACCAGGTTCTTATCCAGGTCCCCACGCACGGTCCAGTTGTAATCCACGTAGGCCGGGGTGGTCCAAATTACTTTGACCTTGTTGGTATCGACCTTCTTCGTCTCCACGAGCTTGGCCCAGATGGACTCATTTAAGGCTCCGGCTTCCACCGATCCGGACTCCACCACCTTCGCGGTGGCGTCGTGGTTGCCGCTGAAGCTGAATTTCTTGAAATCCTTCTGCGGGTTGATCCCGTTCTGGAACAGATAATACCAGGGCATCAGGTGACCCGAGGTGGATCCCACGCCGCCGAAACTGAAATTTCTCCCCTTCAAGTCGGCCAGGGAATTGATCCCGGAGTTGACGTTGGCGATGAACTTGCTGTGGAACTCCGCATCTTCCTGACGCATGGCAATGGCGTAGGACGTTCCGTTACTTTTGATCCGGGCCAGAACGTGGGTAAACCCTCCGTACCAGACCATATCGAGTTTGCCGGCGACGAGGCCTTCCACGGTGGCTGCGTAGTCCGTGACCGGCACGAAATTCACCGGAATCCCGACGCGCTCTTCCAGATACTTGGCGATGGGCTGATAGATCCGCTGCAGTTCGCTGGGCACTTCATCGGGGATGGCGGAGACGCGCAGGACTTTCGGAGTATCGGCAAAACTTGTCGTTGCGAACAGAAAACTGAGCAAAAAGACGAGCAGACAGAAACCAGTTTTCCCCCTCATGGAAATCCCCCCTCAAGATCTGCGTATTACAGTGAAAATAACTTACCAGTCACAGGGACGTTAATTTACCAGATGAATTCCCAATCGATAAGGGTTTTTTATGGATTGATTCGAATTTTTTATAACTCAAACCTGCGCCGCTCGTTCACGGACCTGTGGGCCTGCCGAATGGGCTCCGGCAGTCGGTAACGCGGGCAGGTGGAGAGAACCAGATCAATGGTCCTCTCCAGACCGATCTTGTGCCCCACGGAGACAAAAACCGGAGCGACTCCGTCCCGAGTGCGAACCACAGCTCCGACCTGCTCGCCATGGTCCCACAGAGGACTGCGGCCGCCGCGCGAGAATCCCGGTTCTTCAAAGGTTCCCAGCAGCCGGCTTTTGGCGCACCCCACCGACGGAAGGCTCAAGACCATCCCTAAATGACAGGCCAAACCGAACCGCCTCGGGTGAGCCAGCCCCTGGCCGTCGCAAACGATGCAATCGGGGCAAAGTTTCAGTTTGCGCCAGGCCTTTAGAACGATGGGAATTTCCCGGAACGAGAGCAACCCCGGAACGTAAGAGAAGATCACGGTACCGGAGGCGCCGGCCACCTCGATCATCTCCAAATTCTCAAGCTTCAGAACTACCACCGCGGCATGCAGAACCGGATCTCTGCGATTATAGGAAACATCGATCCCCGCTACTGTGCGAAAGATCCGCTTGCCTCCGGTAATCTTGACCTGGGACGCCAGGCGGCACTGGATCTGCACCGCTTCTTCGGGGCTCACGTTCCAGGGATGGAGTCTGAGATAATTCACGACTCAGTTCCTCGAAAAGGCAGAGATCTCACTCCGATTCGCCCGACACGCCATTCTCCCAAGCAAGAGCCCTTGACTCAAGATATTTTAGTTTTATATTGTTATATGTGGTATATAACAATTGTATATAAGACACATGTATATAAGAGCGGAGGGCAGTCAGAGAAGGGAGGCTCCTATGGCAGCGAAAAGGTTTGGAGAGTTTCTGAGGGAATCCCGTCTCAAGGCCGGATTCGGGTTGCGCGCTTTCGCGGAGGCCGTCGAAATGCAACCGTCGAACCTGAGCAACATTGAACACGGACGAATTCACCCTCCTCAGGATCCCAAAATCTTGACTCGAATAGCTGACTCCCTCGGCTTCCCCAAAGGCTCCCAGGAGCGCCAGCGGTTGTTCGACCTAGCGGTCTCCCATAAAAAGAGTGCCCTTCCCTCTGATGTGGCCTCCTTTGCCGCCAAGACTGCAGGAATCCCGGTGCTCCTTAGAACGATCCAGAATAAGTCTCTCAGCAAGGAAGAGATTGAGAAGCTTACCGACCTCATCAACGAACGGTATAAAGCACGGTGAATCCGCCACCGTTTCCAGAATACTCAGTCCGGGACTTGGAAAAAATCGCTAGAGATCTTCTCCGCGAGAGATGGCCGACATTGGCCATCCCTGTGGACATCGACCTGATCGTCGAGCGTGAACCGGGGGTGGTGCTGGACACTCTGCGAGGGTTGAAGG
>DATEAK010000061.1:0-16602 GCA_035288405.1 bacterium
ACCCGAAACTCTTTACCAGAGATCCCACCACCAGGTACCAGCCGTCCACGAGAACAAAGAGCAGAAGTTTGAACGGCAGAGAGATCACGATCGGCGGCAGCATCATCATTCCCATAGACATCAGCACCGAGGCAATCACCATGTCCAAAATGAGAAAGGGGACATAGATGAGAAAGCCGATTTCAAACGAAGTCCTCAGCTCGCTGATGGCGAAGGCCGGTATCAGAACATGGGTGGGGATGTCCGCCGGGGTCCGGGGACGCTCCATCTTTGCCATTTCCACGAAGAGAGAGAGATCCTTCTCCCGGGTTTGAGCCAACATGAAGGAGCGCAAAGGAGCCATGGCGCGTTGAAAGGCCTCTCCTTGCCCGATCTGCTTGGCCATGTAAGGTTGAAGGGCGTTGCGGTTCATGGACTGCCAAACGGGGGACATAATAAAGACCGTAAGGAAGAGAGAAAGGGCAATGAGAACTTGGTTGGGCGGTGTGGTCTGGGTCCCGATCGCTCTGCGGACAAAGGACAGGACCACGACGACGCGGGTAAATGAAGTAACCATCATGAGCAGAGCCGGGGCCGTGGAAAGAACCGTGAGCAGCAGGAGAATCTGAATTCCAGTCACCAGTTGCGAGGAGTCTCCTGCACTACCCAGGCTGATGGTAACGTTGGGAATCTTCACCGTTTCCTGCGCCGCTGCCAACGGACTCATCGCCAGAATCAACATCGTCACCCCAAATAGAATCTTTCGGACTTTCCCCATGATCATCGATCGTGAAGTGGTTTCAGCCGGCTCACCCGGTCCTGAATTGCTTGAGCCATTCGAGTCAGAGAGTTTTCATCCACAGCATCCGATCGTGCAGATGATCCCCGCTCCGCAGACGATCCCCGTTGCGGATAAGAAGCGGAAATGGGCTTTTCCTCCAAGTCATGCGGCTGTTCTGAAAGACGGGCCAGCATGGCGATTTGGTTCTGAGAGACGCCGAGAACCAAGCGCTCACCGGCAACCTCGACCAGAGAGAGGCTTTTTTTAGGCCCCAGATAGCTGGAAGAAAGAACTCGGATCAACCGTTCCTTCCCCTTCCACCCTCCCCTCTTGTTCAATAATTTCCGTGTTCCCATGGCCGCCAGTATGAGAATTCCGACCACGACTCCCAGGGAGGCCGCCATGCGCAGAGCCGCCCGGCTCAATCTTGCGTCGTTTGACGCGGGAACCAATGGTTGGCGATCCTGCGCAACCGGCGGATCGGATGCCGCCGACCGATCCGCCGGCGCTTGGCCCTCCGCAGAGGCAGGAAGCAGAGGCGAATCCGGACCCGACAGGTCTCGACTGCTGACCGTCACGGGCCTGGGCAGCGACTCCGCGGAAAGTACGGATTGGACCGCGGTATCTTCAGGCCCTGCCCGGGCCGCAACTTCGGGAGTAACCAGGCTACTTGGGTTTCCTTTCTTGTTCGATAAGACGGGACCGACAGCCTGACGATGAAATTGGAAGACAACTTCGTCTCCCTGCCGGGCTATCTCCAGACTGTTTGGAGAAACGGCCTGATCCGCCGACAGGACAAAGCGGAGTTCTACGGCTGTAGGGGTAATCTGCCTGGCCTCCAAGCGGTCCACCTGTCCGTCTCCGAGGTAGAAAACCCGCCTTTCCGGAAACAGGGTCATCTGTGGAACCACCAGGCTCACCGAGCGCTCCTTGAACACCGCCTCCGAGGAGGAAAGGGAAACGGTAGAGGGAAGATCCCGGAATCGCGCCAGCACCCTTAACTCGTCGGTATTCGAGAAGGCCTTAACTCCCTCCAGGAAGCCCAGGGAAACCTGATTTGCGACGAGCTTCGGAGGGAAGAGGAGAAGTGCCAGCACCCCCGCGATCCACAACCTGCGTATCATCGTGATTCTCCTCTTTTCGCTTTCAGCGATCAGCAGTCAGCGTTCAGCTTTTGAATTTCTCCCGGCTTACAGGCGAATCGCTGAGCGGCCACGGCTTTTCGGGTCCTTAACGGAGATTTTCAATTCGTTCCATGGGGCTGATCACATCAGTCAACCGGATGCCGAACTTTTCGTTCACCACGACGACCTCCCCCCGGGCTACCAACTTCTCGTTGACCAGTAACTCGAGGGGCTCTCCGACAAGCTTGCTGAGCTCGATGACGGAACCCTGCCCCAGCTGGAGGAGATCATGGATTCGCATCTTGGTGCGGCCCAGCTCCACGGTGACCTGCAAAGGAATATCCAAGATGAAATCCAGGTTGAGAGAAGAACTTGGGCCGGGTTCCTCTTTTTCCGAGACTTCTTCCTCCGCTTGTCCGGCTTTCGCCAGATCATCCTGGACGTCGTCCCAAGTCAAATTATCCTGTTCCGTGGATCCTCCTGTAGCGGTGTCGGGATTCGCTTCACTCATGGGAAGAACCTCCTAACTTTCTCTCGATTCGTCCTGATACTCTGAGCGCCTTATTTCCCCGGAAGACCCCAGGGCGTCCCCGGAACTTCGGAATCCCCTCCACGTTGACGAGAAGATCTTCAGTGGCATCGCCGTCCAACGGGATCACATCTCCTATCCTGAATTTCAGCATTTCCTTGGCTTTGATCGTCGTTCGACCTAGTTCGACAACCAAGTTCAGCTGGGCCTCCTCGAGCTGCTCCTTCAGGCGGGCAATCCAGGTGCGATCGATTTCCAGGCGGTCGCTTTGGAAACCCGCCTGCAGCTTGGCACGGATCGGTTCTAGGGTGGAATAGGGAATGCAAATAATCATGGCTGCAGTGGCTTGGTCCGTCTCCATTTCGAAGGCAATGACCACAACCACATCCGTGGGAGGGACGATCCCGACGAACTGGGGGTTAATCTCGGTTCTCACGTAAGCAATTTTGATCGGGTGAACTGGGTTCCAGGAGCTTTCCAGATCCTGCAGCGCCATGGTGACCACGTTTTTGATAATGCGATGCTCGATGGCAGTGAAGTCCCGCCCCTCGATTTTCATGGAAGGCTTTCCGGAGCCTCCGAAAAATATATCGATCAAGGAGAAAACCAGCTTCGTTTCCAGCACCATGAGCCCGAAGCCGCGCAGCGGATCCAAACGAAAAACGTTCAGGCTGGTGGGAACGGGCAGGGTCTTCAGGAATTCGCCGAACTTCACCATGTCGGTGGAAATCGGGCTCACGTCCACAACCCGTCGCAGTGCCGCGGAGATCGAAGTGCGAAACACCCGCGCGAAGCGCTGGTTGATGATCTCCAGGGTCGGCATCCGTCCCCGGATGATGCGCTCCTGGCTGGTGAGGTCGTAGGGAATAATCCCTGAGGCGTCGACAGCCTCCTCGTTCTCGGTTTCGATCTCCCCATCGGAGACCCCGCGAAGTAATGCGTCAACTTCTTCCTGGGAGAGAACCTGTCCCATCAGATGATCACCTCATTCGCGCCAAGGTTCATTGCACGACGAATTCGCTGAAGTACACCTTTTTGACCTTTGCCGCCTGCAGATAAGAATTGACCCGGCTGACAATCTCTTCCCGCAGCTTGAACTTTCCCTGAACGTTTTCAATGTCCTCATAACTCTTGCTGCTCAATAAGACGAGAACCGTATCGCGCAACTGAGGGAGCCGACGATCCATTTCTTCTTTGAGCTTTGCATCTCCGAGCTCCAGGTCGATCGTTACCTTCAGAAAACGGCGGCCGTTCTCACCTGCCAGGTTCACAATGAAGGAGTCCATCGTGTAGATGGGGCCCATCAAGGCGGCCTCGGCGGAATCGGCTCCAGCCTTCGCCTCGCTGGTGGCAGGTTGAGTCTTCCCTTTTCCCGAGAGCATCGGGCCGACGAACTTCTTCCAAGCCACGACCCCCCCCCCTCCAAGCACAGCCAGCACAACGACCAGGATCACGATCAGTTTTAAGGGAGACTTCTTAGGAGGAGCGGAGCTTTCTTCCTGGTCGGCTCCTTCCTTCTCCTCAATCTCTGCGGGTTGGGCCATGATCACTTCTCCTTCTCAATCTCCCGAGTGCCTACGAATCTGTCCACGTAGGCTGCGGGAGGTGCAAGGGGTATGCCAACAAGGCAATGAAACGATCGCCGGGAATTATTCCGGGTGAGGACTCCTAGCGGAGCGAAAATTCAGGGATTCCTTGAAGGTCCGGCGCGCAAGAAATTCGGATTCCATTGCTACCAAGTCGCTGAGCCCCGGTGGAATGATTTTTCTGTCAAGTTTTCCCGAAAATGCTGTCAACTGTTTGACGAAGGGGAAAGAAAAGAAAGTTCCGGAAGTTAAAGGCCTACCTCAACACTCTTGCGGAAAGTGAATCGGTGGCAAGCAGTCTTGCTTGCCCCCGTTCCGGATTTTCGGTTATCGCGTCAGATTGACGAGCTCGGTGAGCAGTCCGTTTGTTGTGGAAATGACCCGGGAGTTTGCCTGGAAAGCCTGTTGCATCTTGATCAAGTTTACGAATTCGCTGGCCAAGTCCACATTGGAGAGTTCCAAGGCGTTTGAGGCGACGCTTCCGCGACCGCCCGAGTCGGGTGTGCCGACAATCGGTTGACCGGAGTTCATGGTTTCTGAAAACCGGTTTCCTCCCGAGGAGTTTAACCCTTCCACGCTGGCGAACCGGGCCAAGGCGACCTGGGCCAGCTGTTGGGTCTGGCCATTGGTAAACAGACCGGTGATGATCCCCTTGTCGTTAATTCCCACGCTCTGGAGCTGGCCGGCTGAGAAGCCGTCCTGGCTCTGCGAAATGGTGGAGGATACTCCCGCAAACTGGGTCGTACCGTCCAATCCCGTGGTGCCTGCATCGGTGAGCAAGCTTGTGCCGAAATCAAAGGTGATCACCTGCCCCTGGGTCGCACCGCCAGAGAAATTGAAGATTGAGGAGGTGGTCAATTCCGTGTTGAGCGCCCCATCGGGCGTAAAGACGAGTTCACCGTAGGCCCCCAGCTCATTGATCCCCGTAGTCCCGCCCGTGATTTCTCCACCATCCACCAGGGCATTCCAGGACCAGGTATTGTCTGAGTCCTTGCGGAAATAGACGCTCATCGTGTGGGGATTCCCCAGGGAGTCGTAGTTGGTAATAGAAGTCGAAAAATTCGAGGAACTGATCGGGTTGAAACGATCGATCGTATTTCCCTGGTAAAGGGAGGCGGTCTCCACACCCCCCGAAGCCATGGCGACGGACTGCAGGAAGTCTTCGGTGGCGCTGGGCGTTACCGTCACCAACGAGGAGGTACCGGTCGTGTCCGACTTGATCGTGAAGCGTTTGGGGACCGTGACTCCGTAGTTCACTTCGATGCTCTTGCCGCTCATGGCCGCATCGGCCCGGATCTGACTTTGCATCTCCGTCGCCAGCGAAGTCGTGGTGTAGGTACCGGGATCAATGGTAATATCGGTTGCGCTGGATACCCCGTCCACGGACAAAGTGAATTGATCATTGACACCCGCCGCGATGTTAAAGGCAACCGCGCTATCGCTCGTGTCGCTGGAGTTCACCGCCAGGGCCGTATTGCTGGCATTGAACCCCAAAGTGGTTCGGGCTCCGGACCCGTTATCGGACCACTTCAATGTGATCGCGTTCGAGTTGCCGTTGTTGTTGGTGATCGTGAATTTCTCGGTGTTCTCATCGTAGGTGACATTGTACAGGTCGCTCCCCCCGTTGGTGGCCTCCATGGCCGTCTTGATTGCCGTGGCCACCTCATCTCCCGTGTAAACCGTGCTGGCCGAAAGTCCTCCGTTTACCACAAGATTAGCCCGCCGGTCGGAACCGTCATTGAACACGATCAGACCGTTGACATCGTTCACCACGTTGTCGCTGACATCCGTGCTCCCCGGAGCAACATTGCCGGAACTGATCGCGTCAAACCCCAGGGCGCTGGCGGCTGTACTGCCTGCGGCCTCCCAGTGCAAGACGATGGTTCCGGCATTGCCCGCACTATTGGTGATGGTGAACTTCCCGGTCTGGGCATTATAACTTACCGTATAAGCATCGGCGGCTTGGGCGCCATCATTCGTTGCTTCCAGCGCGGCGTCAATTGCTGCAGCCACCTCGGCTCCCGTGGAAACTTGGGCGGAGGTGAGGCCACCATCGGTTGTGAGGCTGGCGGACCGCTGCGCGCCATCCCCGTCATCCCAGCGGATCACGTCGTTGGAGCCCGTGGTGATCGTGAAGCCGGAAGTAAACACGAACCCGTCCGTAACCGCCGCCGCGGAAGTGGCGTAACCCGCCGTATTCTTCACTGAAGAGGTGGAATCCAGGTTCGAGGCGATGTTTACCTCCGTCGTGGCCTGCGGTGAAGCCGAGGCGGCACCGATGTTGATGGACTTCAAGGCGCTGGCAATGTTTCCGGTGGAGGGGTCAAGATCATATCCCTGGAGAAAGTACCCCTCCGGGTTCGCCAGTTCACCGGACTTGTCGAGGATGAAGCGCCCGGCCCGGCTGTAATAATTTCCTGTCCCCTTGTTGACGATGAAAAAACCGTCTCCGTCGATCGCCAGGTCCGTGGCGCTGTTCGTCGTTTCAAAAGACCCCTGCGTGAAGACGTGCGACACATCCGAGAGGAAAACCCCACGCCCGATCTGTGAACTTCCCGACGCTCCGGAAAGACTCTGGCTTAAAATGTCGGCGAACTCACCCCGGCTGGCTTTAAACCCCGTGGTGTTCACATTCGCAATATTGTTGCTGAGGACCGACAGGGCGTTGGAATAGGTATCCAACCCGCTGACCCCGGCAAAGAGGGCACTTAAAACCGTCATGGAAAACCTCCTTTATCTTGGCAGCGTGTTATAGCGCTGGTTTGACCGGCTCAAGAACTTCCAGAACGTTGGACAGCGGGATTTGATTTCCCGCGACGTGAAGGATGGGAGCCCCGTTCTGGAACGAAACCCCATCCACTTTTCCGAGCAGCCATTGGTTTACCTGGACGGGTTGTCCGAGCTTATTCAAAGCCTGTATCTGGACTCGATAGATTCCGTCCGGCAGAGAAGTTCCCTGGCCACTCCGGCCATCCCACTGGTAACTATGGTCTCCCTTTGCCTGAGCAGCGCTCTGCACCTGGCGTATTACCTGCCCTGAGGAATCGTATATGCTCAGGATCACGGCTGACGAATCTTGGGCGAGCTGGTAACTGATCGGCCCGGTCGTCCCGCCGGTGAGGGTCAACGCATCCCCTGCAGCCTTGACCTGCTTACCCAAAAAATTGACTCCCTGTATACCAGCGGCAAGATTCTGTGAAGACGTCATGGTCTGGAGCTGCTTGTTGATGCTGGTGAGCTGGTCCAGGCTGCTGAATTGCGCCATCTGGGCGGTGAAGTCGGCATTGCTCATGGGATTCATCGGATCCTGAAACTGGAGCTGCTTGACCAGAAGGTTCATGAAATCGCTTTGCCCTAGGCTTTTTGTCCGGGTACTCTGGTTTTGGGAATTCGCCGGAGGCGACATGCTGACGGGAAGCTGGCTTGCATCAATCATGATTTCTCCTATCCTCGTGTCTTTAGGCGAAGAGGTCTAGTGCTCGCGGGTCCGAGAAGGCGGCGTTGTTCCTCCATCTCGAATCCTTTCCTCCGATCCCCGATACGTCGACGCCCTCCTCACCGAAACCAGCCGCGTTTTCCGGATCCTGGAAGGAAGGCATCCCGTGGCGCGTTTGTCCCCAGGGGTTCTCTCCCACCTGGACGAAGAGCTGGTCAACCTTGAGCCCCTGGCTCTCTAAAGCACTCCGCAAGCGGTCCATATGGGTCTGGATGACTTCCCGAACTGCGCTGGTCTCGGCGACGAATTTCGCCTGGATCCCACGGTCATCACTGATGATCTCTACGTGCAGACGCCCCAGAGAATCGGGCTTGAGATCCAGTTCCATACGGCCGTCTCCACGCGTTAGGTGATACGCCATACGCTCCACAATCTGACTCAAGACGGGAGGGGGTGGAGTTTGGGAGCGAACCGGGATCTCCGGCATGCTGGTTTGAGAACTCTGCGTTCGGTGGCCTAAACCTTCTCCCGGCGGATTTGCCGCATCCTGGGGTGCCGAAATATTGAGGTTGGGTTCTCGCCCTCGCACCGCCTCGCGTTCAGGAGCTTGCTGGATTTCCTTGAGAAAATCCTGAGCCAGAGAGCTTGAATCATTCCTCCGGACTGCCTGTTCTTCCGGCTTTGTCGGGTTCTCCTGGCCCGAGAAATCAGGAAATGGCGGCTGCCCGTTGCTCCCTTGACTGTCCTGTCGGGTGACACCTTTGACGGCAGAGGTCAATCTGTCTCCGACACTCTGGTCGGGATTTTTGGACTCCGGGATCAATTCCGACGGCAGGACCTGTGGATCAGGTGCCTTCCCAGACGGGACAGGCGAGTGCGATTCCTGAAATCCCTTCATCAATTGCGGTTGTACCGGCACCGGGGAAGCAGCCGTTTGATTGTCCCGCTTGCCCAGCACAGTATTGTCACTAATTGAGAGAGCATGTCTTCCGTCGACAGTGATTGGATTGCCGATCGGGCGGTTCTCGAGCTTCTCTGCTTTTTCTATAACGGCCTTTTGAGTCATTGGAGCTGCGGCTGTCAACAGCTCGGCAGTGGTCTGAGCCTCCGGTTTTTCTTCATTGGTGGGTGCCTGGCCCGTAAGAAGATTTGCTGCGGACGGCAAAGTGGCCGCAGTTCGATTGTCCGATCTTGCCGAGTTGACGAATAGCTGCATGGCAAGGCCCGCTGGGTTTGCGGAACCCCGAGAAAGAGGCGTTTCTGTGTCCTTAGAATCTTGGGGTTCGCTACCATCGGATGCCGGGGGAGTTCCTGATGAAGGGACTGCTGCCTGCAGATTTTGAGCTGCTCCCCCCACCAGGCTTTGCAATGCTTGGATGAGGATTCCGGAAAGCTCTGGGTGTTTCGCAGATGCCCTAGGGGATTGGGAGACCGTGTCCTTGCTTTCCGGAGAGGCGTTTTCTCCGGAACTCCCGCCCTGCGACAATTGCGACAATCCACCGAGTCCCTGCGATTCATCTGCGTGGGGAGCTTCGCCCTGAGGTGCCCCCTGCCATGATTGCGACGATGTCTTGAGCACATCGAAGGGCTTCTCCTCGCCAACCTCCGATTCCGGGGTTGGGGGAGAACCTCCAGTTTGAGACGACAGGTTCGATCCCGCAACGAAGGCCAGTATCGCCTCAAATCCGGTTGAGCTCTCGTCTCCTGCGGAATCCGCCGAGCGTCCTGTGGGCTGTGCCGATGGCGCTGCACAGCTGGTACTTTGTATAGGGAAAGGACTCGATGTACCCACGGCACTTTCTCCTGCCTCTCGAAACATCGTTAGCACCGCAGGGTCTAAAAGCAATCCCTATGCCATCAGCTATTTGTATTTATTTCCGTGACTTAGCAGGAAGTCCCGTTCTGAGATGAGGGAACTTTTTACCACCCCTGGAAAAAGCTGCTCTGTAGGGAGTCTCCGCGTGAGTCCGAGTTCGATGGGAGCGCTAGCGGCCGGGTGGTTTGACGAGTTGTTCGCTGAGATGGGCGGCCTTCTCGGGATTCATGAAGGCCAGAATTCGGGAGGCTTGCCGTTCTTTCATGCGCTGGAATACTTTCAGCGTAGTCTCCTCCTGCATACGTTCCAGGAGAGGAGCCGCTTCTTCGGGCTTCATGCCGCTGTAGAGCTTTACCAACCGGGTGATCTTTTCTTCTTCCATCTGCCCGATCATCCCGAGACGGTCAAGGATTCGCTTTTCCGTTTGAGTGATCTCGGCCAGTCGTTTCTCCACCTCCTGCTTAAGACCTTGCAGGCGCTCCTCGTAGCGTTTCAGTGCTTCTTCGCGGCGGTCCAAATCTTCCTTGCGTTTCTCCAGAGACTGAACGAGCTGCAGATCTCTTAATGAGAGAGGAGCAGCTTCCGACGAATTGGGCCGATTCCCCTTGCTGGATTCGGCCGCAAATCCCGCCAACGGGGCCGCCGGAATCCAGACCATGCCCAGACACACGCTGATTGTCCAGAGCAGGGCAATCCTCCGGGAGTTTCCGTTAACTTTAGGCATTGCCTTGCTCCCTGAGCCGGTTATGCCTGGCAATCTCATCGAGGATCCGGATCTCCTCGCGCATCTCTTCGTAGTCGTAGTCATGGCGGTACTTTTCTTTCAAGCGTTCGAGAACCTTTTTCTTTTTTGAAGCCTCCACAAGCTCAAGCCGCTTCATCTCCAATGCACCTTCCAGCTCGAGCACGCTCTCCTGCTGCTTGACGATTTCAGTCCCCACCCTTTCCAGATACGCCCGGTACAAGTCCATCTCCACAACCGTTACCCCTTGCTCCTGTCGAGCTTGCAGCTCGATTCTGTAGCGGCTTTTTCGATTCTCCAGATCTGCAAGACAAACCAAAGCATCTTTCCTTGCCATTTGGCACTGTGCTAATTCCTGCTGCAGCTTCTCCTCGGTCCGTTTTCTGACGCGGAGCACGGGCTCCAGGCGGAATTTGAACATCATGCTTTGAAGATCTCTTCCAGTTGGGCTTGGCTCGTCTTTAAATCCACCCGTTCATCAATGGCCTGACGTAAGTAACGATTGACCGATTCAATCATCTTGAGAGCGTAATCGATACGATCATTGCTCCCTCGCACGTAGGCTCCGATATTCACCAGATCCACAGCTCCCTGGTAGGTGGCCAAAACTCCGCGCAGACGATTGGCAAGTTCCCGTTGTATCGGAGTGACAATGTCGATCATGAGACGGCTTATGCTTCCCAAAATGTCAATCGCAGGATACTGGTTCTGATTCGCTTGATGGCGGGATAGGACAATGTGACCATCCAAGATGGAACGAACCGTATCGGAAATCGGCTCGTTGAGATCGTCCCCTTCTACCAGCACTGTATAGAGGCCCGTAATGCTGCCCTCTGTTGACGAGGTGCCGGCTCGCTCGAGTAACTTCGGAAGCAGGGCGAAAACCGAGGGGGTATACCCTTTCGTCGTCGGCGGCTCTCCGATCGCAAGACCGATCTCTCTCAACGCCATGGCAAACCGGGTGACGGAGTCCATCATCAGAAGGACATGCTTTCCCCGGGACCGGAAATATTCCGCAATCGCTGTCGCGATGAACGCCCCTCGCATCCGGATCAATGGAGGCTGATCCGATGTAGCCGCCACTACTACGGAGCGCCGCAACCCCTCGGGGCCGAGATTCTTCTCGATAAAATCCCGCACCTCCCGTCCGCGCTCCCCGATCAAGGCGATGACGTTGATGTCGGCGTTCGTGTAGCGAGCAATCATCCCGAGGACGGTACTTTTCCCGACACCGGATCCGGCCAGTATTCCGACCCTTTGCCCCTTTCCGCAGGTCAAAAGTCCGTTGATCGCACGGATTCCCAGGTCGAGGGGCTCTTCGATTCTCCTGCGCTGCAACGGATTGATGGGGGGAGCATAGATCGGGTATTCCTCCCGGGTGCGCACGATTTCGCCGTCGTCGATGGGATTCCCAAGGCCGTCGATCACCCGCCCGAGAAGAGGGTCACCTACCCGGATCGTCGCCTTCTGATGGCGGGCCACGATCCGGCTGCCCGGTCGGATCCCTCGCACATCCCCCAAAGGCATGAGCAAGATCCGGTGGTCTCGGAACCCTACCACTTCCGCCACAACCCGCGATTGGCTCCCCTGGGGATAGATATCACAGAGGGCACCCACGGATGACGCCGGACCGAGCCCCTCGATGACGGTCCCTACGACCTGGATCACCTTGCCGTTTACCTGGGTTGACTGGATTTCCTTCAGAGCGTGGTGAAACTTTTGGAAATCGACAAGAGCGTCCATCAGTCCGTCCGTCGGCGCCGATAAAACTGAGTACGGAGCCCCTGCTCGATTTCATCGAGCTGCCGCTCGATGCGTCCGTCGATTTCGCCCAGGTGAGATTCCACGACGACTCCCCCCCGGGAAATATTCGGATCGCGCTCCAGGGAAAGGCTCTTGATCCCGTCGACGGAAACGAGTAGGGAGTCGCGGAATTCCATGGCGATATCAAAATCTTCAGGATTGAGGTGAACTTTCAGATCTTCCCGGTCGACGGTCTCCTGCAAAATGGCCTTCAAAATATTCAGGATGGCCTGCGGGTTCTGCATGACTTCCTGATGGATGACTTTACGAGCGATCGCCAAAGCCAACTCAACCACTTCCTTTTCTTGACGTTCGATCAACTGCCGCCGAAGCTGACCCAATTCTTCCCCCGCCTTCAAGAAAGCGGCAATGGCCGGGCTAAGGCGCTCTTCCACCTGTTGGCGACCCGCCGCCATCCCTTGGGCCAGCCCCTCAGACCGGGCCTGTTCCTGCAGGCGAGCGGCTTCTTCCCTGGCCTGGCGTAGAAGCTCTTCCGGCTCAGAGCGATCCACGGTGCCCGATGTCGATGATGGGTGTTCGGAAGCAGGTTGGGAGGTGGGATCTTCTCTGCACAGATCTTCAAAGACAAACACCTCGGTTTTGGGTGCAAAGACACTGGCCTTTTCGAGTTCCACATCCGGCAGATGCAGTGGCCGGCAATTGTAATCCTGCAGTTTCTCCTGGGGGATGATTTTAGACAAAGACATCTTCGCCGCCGCGCTTGCCGATGAGGATCTTCCCTTCGTCTTCCAGTTTCTTGGCGACCCGCACGATAGCCTGCTGGGCCTTTTCCACGTCCGCCAGCCTCACAGGCCCCAAAGCCTCCAGGTCCTCCTTCAACATCATTGCAGCCCTTTCCGACATGTTACGGAAGATCTTCTCCCGAAGGCCTTCACTGGCCGTCTTCAGAGCCGGGACCAGATTATCCGTGGAAACCTCCTTCATGATTTGCTGCATGCCCCGATCGTCCACATGAATCAGGTCCTCGAATACGAACATGAGCTGACGGATCTGCTCGGCCAGGTCGGGATGAGTTTCTTCGATCTTCGAAAGGATTCCGTGCTCCATGGACTGATCCATTTGATTGAGCATTTCGGCAACGACCTCTACCCCGCCGATCGTAGACTTGCGCACTGTCTCCACGGTGCCGGTGGCTTGGAGTTCTTTCTGCAAAACCTCCCCGAGATCCTTGAGAACTCCCGAGGGAATTCTCTCCAGCGTGGCGATCCGCAGGGCCACTTCGGACCTCAAAATCTCCGGGAGTTCGCCAAGAACCGCCGTGGCCTGCTGGGACTCCAAGTGAGCCAAAATGATGGCGATCGTCTGCGGATGCTCACCGCGGGTAAAACTGGCGATGGTTTTGGGGTCGAGCCATTTAATCGTTTCAAGACCCGTCTCTTCCGAAGGGACTGAGATGTTCTCCAGTATCCAATCGACCTTCTCGGGGTCCAAGGCCAGACTGAGCACCTTGCGCAGGTATTCTCCTCCTCCCCGTGTGAGCCCCCCACCTTCCAGGGCCTTCTGATAGAACTCCTGGGTGATCCGGTTCACCGTATCCCCCGAGACGGCATCGACCTGCGACATATAATTGCTGAGCTTCTGGATTTCGGGTTCTTCCATGTATTTGAGAATTGCTGCAGCGATATCCTCTCCCAGGGACAGGAGGAGAATTGCGCTCTTTTCCGGTCCCGTGTACTCTTCAATTGCCATAGTCCTCTACCTTTTCTCTTTCAGCCAGCTGCGAATGAGATCGGCAGTGCGCTTCGGATCCTCCTTGGCTAATCCGAGCACTTGCTCCCGATAATTGTTGCTCTTCGTCTCCGTCAGAGTGGGAAGAGCCTCCCCAGCTTGATTACCTCCTTCAAGCTGGGCCACGGTTTTCGGGAGATCGAACTGGAGGTTCGCCGGGCTCAAAATGGTCTTTACTCTTCCCAAAATGGGCCGTACGATCAGTAAGAAAAAGAGGAGGATACCCACTCCGACGGCCGCCTGTTTGCCCACGGACATGTACAGGTCTCGTTTGGCAGCCGCTTCCATGGCCTTTGCATCCTGTCGCAGAGAAGAAACATCGAAAGCGACGTTGGCAACCTCGATCTGGTCTCCCCTGGCCTGGCTATAACCCACAGCTTTCTTGACGATTTCACCGTACTTGTTCATTTCCTCGGCGGTGCGGGGTACGTACTTCCCTTCGGATGCACCACCGGCCGCGCTTTCGTACGTCCCGTCAATGAGAACCGCGACCGATAGTTGTTTGATGCTCCCCACAGGCTCCACGACCTTCTCAGTCACCTTGTTAATCTCGTAGTTCACCGTGGAGCTCTGGCGGCTCTGGTTCCCGGAAGACGCCGAGGCGGTGGCCGTCTGTCCCCCTCCCGGCACATTGGAACTGACTCCTGGGACTCCGCCGCTCCCGCCCGTGGCGCCCTGGAGTTTTTCTTCCGAGCGCTGTTCACTTCGCGCCACCTGGCTATCGGGGTCAAACCGTTCTTCGGTTTTTTCTCTCTGCTCGAGATTCAAGGTGGCCGTGACCCGGGCAATCGCTTTGCCGGAACCGAGAACTCTCTCCAGCATGCTCTCGATACGAGCCTCCAGGTTACGTTCCATGTTCTGCTCGTACTCAAGCTGGTTCGAGCTCATCTGGCCTAGAGGTAAATTCTCGCCCGGCTCGGAGAGTAGCCTGCCCTGAGTATCCACTACGGTGACTTCTTCGGGGCGAAGCCCCTCCACGCTGCTGGCTACCAGGCGAGTGATCGCACGGACTTGTTCCTTGCGCAAAAGTTTTCCCGATCGCAGCTTGAGCACCACGGAAGCTGTCGCCGGCTTTTCCTGCTTTATAAAAGCGGATTTTTCGGGCGTGACAATGTGAACTCGGGCTTGCTCCACCTCGGCCATCTGATTGATGGTGCGGGTAAGCTCACCCTGAAGAGCCCGCTGATAGTTGAGCTTTTGAACAAACTCGGTCATACCGAGATTCGTCCGATCAAAAATCTCAAATCCAACTCCCCCGCCTTGCGGAAGTCCATCCCCCGCCAGCTGCAATCTTTCTTCATAGACGTCTTTGGCAGGAACCAGGATAACGCTGCCGTTCCCCTCGATTTTGTAGGGAACCTTCTGGCCCTTGAGTCGGGCCACGATGGCCCCGGCATCCTCCTGGGAAAGGTTTGAATACAGGATCTGATAGTCGGGTCGCCCGGACCAAAGCGCCAAAGCGATTGTACTCCCGATTCCGCCCAGCACTGCGATCAGCAGGATCATGCGCTTGGCCGTAGATAGTTCCGAAAGGAAACGGGAAAACTGACTGAGGAGTTCGGAGAAGAAAGCTCCCATGGTATTTCCTGGTGAAAGGGTTAAAGTTGCGTCCTCATGATCTCCTGGTAGGCGTCAAGAATCTTGTTGCGGACTTGCATCATCAAGCGAAAGGAGATGTCCGCTTTTTCCAGAGCGATCATGGTTTCATGAAGATTTGTCGTCTGCCCGGAAGCAAGGCTTTGGACCGCTCCGTCAGCTTCTTCCTGGAGGCGGTTCACCTCGGAAATCGACTCTTTGAGAACCTCTCCGAACGAAGCTTCTCCCCCCTGTGCCTCCGACGTCTTCTTGGAAGCCTGCACCGGAGACCCAATGGGGGTCTTGTCCGGTCCTTGGATCGAAAGATCGATCATCCCCTATCCTCCACCCAACCTGCGGCTATCGTCCGATTTCCAATGCTTTAAGCGCCATGGATTTGAACGTCGAGATCACCGTCGCATTGGCCTCATAAGACCGGGAAGCGGTGATAAGATCCGCCATTTCCTCGATCAAGTTCACATTGGGATACGTCACATAGCCGGCCGGATTTGCATCCGGATGACTTGGCTCATAGACCGTTCGCCCCGGCCTGGAATCCTCCAGAATTCCGGAGACTTGCACACGGCGCAGTTCTCGATCCATCGCATTCCCGAATCCATTCCGTGGATCAGTGGTGCCCGCCGCCCCAAACACCGGCATCCGGCGCCGATAAGGCCCCCCTTGCTCCGTACGAGTGGAATTCACGTTGGCCAGGTTACTGGCAATCAGATTCATGCGTAATCGCTGAGCACTGAGTCCCGAAGCACTTATGTCCATCCCGGCAAATAGATCCATTTTTACCTCACTCCCTCGACGGATTGTTTCAAGATGGCAAGCTTACGCGACAAGGCTTGGACCGTGGCGTTGTACAGCAGTCCGTTTTCCGCCACACGAACCATTTCGGTGTCCATGTCGACCGAGTTTCTATCGGCACTCGCCGGTCCAGATTCAGAAATCAAACGAAGCTGGATTCCGGATTCGGATCCTTCCCCTTCCAGATGACTCGGATGAGTCCGCCTGAGAACCCCGCTCCGGTCTTTTCCCATGACGGCCTGCATGGTTGACTGGAAGTTGATGTGTTTGGGCCGGTAGCCCGGTGTCTCGCTGTTGGCTAAATTGCTTGCCGAAAGCTCCTGCTGGTTGAGGCGCAGGTTGAGAGATTTTTCGAGCAAACCGAGCGTCTTATCGAAAAGACCTGCTAGCACGACGGCGACCCTCCAGAAAAGCTCACTGCTCTTCTCTTCGGCTGAACCAAGCAAATCTCATACCAAAGGGCAAACCGCAAAGGTAAAAAGAATCGATAGGATAGGGCTTGGATCTCTCGGCTTTCCGCTCTGCTGTTGGCCGCCCGGCAAAATTTTCCTCACAGCGCATGACAGGAAATTTCCTGTCCCTCCTGCTTGTACTCATTCAACTTGTTCCTCAGAGTACGGATGCTGATCCCCAGCATCTTGGCCGCTTTCGTTCGGTTTCCTCCCACTT
>DATEAK010000062.1:0-10111 GCA_035288405.1 bacterium
TGAGTGAACGCTTTGGGGTACGGTTCATCCTCATAGATCCCAGGCGGGGAATTTCCCGGATCATCGTCCCAGGAGCTACGGGGTTGCGGTTGGATTTTGCTCCCGCGGCCAATGGCTGCCTGGATGAGGACCTTCGGCAGCGCGACTTTACAATCAACGCAATTGCGGTCGATTGGGTTGCCTACGCTCTGCAGGACCTGAGACCCGCGCTCATCGATCCCTTGGGAGGGATTGAAGACTTAAACAACGGTCTCCTGCGTGCTTCCGGTCCGGAAGTTTTTCAGGAGGATCCTTTGCGTCTCCTGCGCGCGGCTCGCATCGGAGCTCAGCACCGGCTGCATTTGGCCTCCCCCACTCGCCGGTGGATGCAGGAACATGCCCACCGGGCCTCTTCACCGGCGGGCGAGCGAGTCAAGCGGGAGCTTCTTGCTCTTTTTGCTTGCAACACTTCGGGAAGCTGGGTTCGGCTGTTAAGCGAACTAGGAATTCTGCGGGCTCTTTGGCCGGAGATCATTCCTTTGGAAAATCTTACCCAGGGTCCACCCCACCGCGACCCGGGCTGGGAGCACTCCCTCAAGGTGTACGAAGCCTGCGAAGAGCTTTTTCCACAAGTGGGCGCGCTTTTTCCTCAACTTGTCGGTCAGAGGGAAAGCTTCCTTCGGGAAGAACTGGAAGAGGGGATCAGCCGGGCTTCGGCTCTCAAGTTCTGTGCGCTTCTGCACGATGTGGGAAAGCCGGCGTCTTATGTGGAGAGAGGCGGCCGGCCCACCTTCTGGGGCCACGAGGAGAAGGGGGCGGAAATCGTGGAGGAGATCGGGAACCGGCTCAAGCTCTCGAGTCGCACGGTACGCATGGCGGCACGTGTGACCCGTCATCATCTGCGCCCTCTTCACTTGAGTTTGCCCTTGACTCCTCCCACACGTAGAGCGATGTATCGCTTCTTCCGGGAAACCGCAGGAGAGGGAATCTCCGTGTGTCTTCTCGCCCTGGCCGATGAACACTCGAAAAGCCCCGAGACCTCCTACGGACGTAGCCGTCTCACCTCTACCGTTTCCCTTCTTCTCGATTACCTCCGGGACTTTCGAGGTTCTCTCGAAGAGGCTCCTTTCCTTTCAGGCCGGGATCTCATGGCCCATTTCAATTTGGCTCCGGGGCCTCGCCTTGGAGAAATTCTGGAAAGCCTGCGTGAAGCGCGAGGAGCAGGGGAGGTCAGAGACCGGGAAGAAGCTCTTGCCTACGTGCGCCGCCTGTGCGGCGAGAGGCGGTGAGTTAGATCGCCTACGGGGGCTATCCCCTCGGATCACGATCACCAACAGTCTAACCCGGTCGTTGTTTCCAAGAATAACCTGAGGGCTATCACGGTCCCAATGAAGATTGACAGGAGAAGGGCGGGTCTGTATATTGCCGCTGGTTTGGCACGACATGCACATCGGATTTTGGGAGAAAAGAGATGGATCCCCAAAGCGTCACCGGCCCGGTCATCTGGCTTGTTCTGCTGCGGGTCGCGATCGGGCTCATCTGGCTGCGCTCCGGGCTCCTCAAGGTCGTGCACGGGGAATATCGAACTTACCATGAAAAGCTGGAGCGGTTCGCGAGCAAGAATCCCATCCTCTGGTATCGGAAATTCATGCTGGGGCAACTTCTCCCCCATAGTCTCCCGGTTGGCTATCTCTTCGTGACCGCGGAGGTGGCCTTGGGGGTGTTGCTCGTCCTGGGGCTGCTGACGGTTCCCGCTGCCTTGGCTGCGATTTTTCTAAATATCAACTTTCGCCTGGGCTGCGGCTGGCAGAATCCCTCCAACGCACCTTTTAACTACCTGATGATCGCGTGTGAGCTACTGGTGATCTTTTCGGGATCCGGCGGTTATCTTTCTCTGGACTCTTTGCTGTTTTCTTAGTCGGCTCGTGGGTCAAGTGTTGCTCGTTTGTCCTCACGCCACTCCCGCAGTTCTTCGGTACATTTCTAAAAGAGAATGCCAGTCCGTAGTTAGAGTCTCTCGCATGCGGAGTCCCGAAAAACTCTTGACAGCAAAGCCCCAAGAGCTTAAAAAAGGTTTCGCAATCCCATCCCATAAGAACCAATTCCTGAATGGAGGGCGTCCATGAGAAGACCTCCTGTACGTTGGCCGGACAAGGCTCGCATCGCCATCATCCCATGCGTTGTGATGGAAACATGGCCTGAAGAGTTAGGAACGCCGTCTTCCCAGCAGTCGGAACTCCGCAAGGGCGGGTTCCAGAACGCCCGTTTCCCCGTTGACCTCTGCTCGGTCACGGACCGGCAGTACGAGGAGAGAGTGGGGGTCTTCCGTACTCTGGATATTCTCGCCGAAGAGGGAGTCAAGACCTCTTTCTTCGTCAACGGCTCCACCGTGGAAGCTTTTCCGGAAATCATGAAGGAAATCCTCGATCATGGCCACGAGCTTTGTTCCGAGAACTACCGGCATGAGTACGTGGTCTTCATGACCCCGGAAGAGCAACGGGCAACATCCAGCGCACCGTGAACATCTTCCAGTCCAAGCTGGGATTTAAGCCCCAGGGGTTCATCATGCCGGGAGAACGGCCCACGCCGGAGACACCGGAAATGCTGGTGGACCTGGGGTACAAGTACTGGATGTCCGCTCTTCACGAGGACCTGCCCTATCTCCTGAAGGTCGGGAACAAGGGGGAACTCGTGAGTATCTGGCTTGCCGATCACCGCACCGGCCAGGCGGACGCCTGCCGGCCGACGCGGGAATTGCGGGACGACATGATGACGAAGTTCGGAAAGCAGATTTTCGGCTAGTACGAACCTCACGTTGCCCCTCGCAACATGGGAGGCAAGGGAAAATTCAATTTCCTCTCCCTTGATGAAGCGGGTAAGGGTGAGAGCGGGCTGTCTGTTCATCTCGACGGCCCTGCTGATTTTGGAAAGGAGTGCAGAAATTATGGAAACCCGTCGCCAGGGGATTTCGGATCGGACCATGTACGAGGAGTGGGTGGAAACCGAGGGGATTCCCATCGTCAGCGGTTTTTTTGTGGAAGACTTGCGCACGATCCCTGTGGAGCCCTGGGAGCGGAAGGGAGCCTTCGGGTGCTACATCAACCTGGAAGGAACCGGGGGCACGAATAACGCCTACGTCTGCGAGATTCCTGCCGGAAGCCGCACGAAGCCTCAGCGCCATCTGTTCGAGGAACTGATTTTTGTTTTGTCCGGCCGGGGAGCGACGACCGTGTGGCAGGAAGGCGGCAACAAGCAGACTTTTGAGTGGCACGAAGGAAGCCTGTTTTCACCGCCGCTCAACGCCTGGCACCAGCACTTCAACGGGCAGGGGCAAGAGCCGGCCCGCTACGTGGCTGTAACGACGGCTCCCACGGTGATCGATTTATTCCACAACGTTGATTTCGTCATGAACAACGAGTATGTCTTCACGGACCGCTTTGCGGGAGAAGAAGGCTATTTCAGCGGCCAGGGCACGGACATTTCCGGCCGGATCTGGGACACAAACTTCGTGGCTGATGTACGCGCCTTCCAACTGCGCAGCCGCGAGGCCCGCGGCGTGGGCGACAAGAACATGATGTTCGAGCTGGCCCACAACACCATGTGCGCCCATGTTTCCGAATTCCCCGTGGGAACTTACAAGAAAGGACACCGGCATGGACCCGGTGCTCACGTCGTCGTCCTGAGTGGAGATGGCTATTCACTCTTGTGGCCCGAAGGCCAGCCGATCAAGCGGGTGAACTGGAAGGTAGGAAGCCTCGTGGTGCCGCCGTCCATGTGGTTTCACCAGCACTTCAACCCGGGTACGGAGCCGGCCCGCTATCTGGCCCTGCGCTGGGGGAGCCGCAAATACCGGCGCGGCGAGGACGTGGCCTTGCGCCGGGACAACGTGCTCAAGCGATTCTCCGAGATGAGCTTGAAGGAAGGCGGCGGACAGATCGAGTATGAAGAAGAAGACCCGCAGATCTACCGGATGTTCCAGGAAGAATGCAGTAAGCGCGGCGCCCGGCTCATGATGCCTGATCATCCCCAGGCTAAAACCTGAGACTCCTACAGCTTTTTGTGCTTCCACTTCCCCTGCTGGAAGAATCTGAGTATGATGCCCGCCCAGATGCCGTAGCTCAGAGCAATAGCGATCCAGATCCCCAAAGACCCCAGGCCGGTGACGCGAGGGAGAAGCAGGGCCCCGGAGATCTGCAGCACGACCAGGGAGATGCAGGCTACCACCATGGGCGTCACCGTGTCACCAGCCCCCGACAGAGCGCGATCCGAGACCATGGCGATAGCGATGAACATATATCCGAAGGTCATGATCCGCAGGTACTGAGAGCCGATGTGGAGCACCTCGGGATCCTGGGTGAAGACTCCCATGACGGCTCTGGGGGCAAAGAAAAAGGCCACCCCACACAGGGCTGCAAAGGCTACATACATGGCCATCACGATCCACACGCTCTTTTCAGCGCGCTCGGGCTTGCCTGCTCCCAGGTTTTGACCCACCAGCGTGATGACCGAACTGGTGAACCCCCACCCCGGCGTCTTCATGGCCAGGTCGATGCGGAGTCCCACCCCATAAGCGGCCAGAGCAGCAGTGCCATAGCCCGCTACAATTCTCATGAGAAGCATCCCGGAGATCACTTCCACGCCGCGCTGCAGGCAGCGGGGGACACCCAGTTGTATGAACCGGTATAGGAGGGCGTAATCGGGCTTTTGCCGCCAGGCGGATGGCACGATGAGCCCCGTTCTGCGCAGGAGGATCATGAACCAGCCCAGGGCAAACAGGCGGGCCAAAACCACAGCCAGGGCGGCCCCATTCACTCCCAGGGCCGGGATGATTCCTACCCCCCAGATGAGAACAGGAGCCAGAATGGCATTCAGGATATTGGAGACAATGAGAATCTTCATGGGGACCTTGGGGTCCCCGACCGCCTCGAAGATCGAACGGGCCACCTGCATCTGGAAGCTCACCAGAATCCCAAGCGAGAGGATCTGCAGGTACCCCAACCCCTGTGTGATGACCTCCCCCTGTCCTCCCATGAGGATCAGGATCTCCCGGGCCAGCAAGAAGCAGGGAACAGCCACAAAGAGACTCAGTATGAATCCGAACAGGAAGGACTGGTAGCTGGCATGGGCCGCTTCCTTCCAGCGCCCGGCCCCAATGTCCCGGGAAATGAAGACCTTGTTGGCGATCACGACACCCGTCATGATGATCCAGGAAACGTTGTCGACCATCCCTCCCAGCGCCACTCCTGCGATGGCGTCGCGGCCCAGCTTCCCCACGAAGAACATATCCACCAAGGTATATGCAGCCGAGGCAAACTGCGCCACGGTCGTGGGCCAGGCCTGGCGCCAGGCGGCACGAACGACGTTTCCCTCGGTCAATTCGGCGGCAGCAACGCGGCTTTCCAGTGCGACAGCTTCGTCCATAGGTTTCCCACGGATTCTCTTACATCGGGTCTTTCGTTTTCCTTTCCTCCTGCAGGAGGAAAGGCTTGAGGGCAGAAGGATCTGCTACGGCTTGGGAGAGCTTGCGCTGCGAGTGTTCGCAAATTCAGGTAAGTATAGCATATGCGCCCGAAAATCACCTTGACAACGCCCCCGAGCTGGCTAAGAATAACTCGCGGTCAAAAACCGGGGAGCGGGCGTAGCTCAGTTGGCAGAGTACAAGCTTCCCAAGCTTGGGGTCGCGGGTTCGAAGCCCGTCGCCCGCTCCATAAAAAATCCATTCCACGCACAATCAATACTCACTGACAGCGGTTTCCATCGTCTATCTATCTTGTCTCCATTCTCTTCTTATCCCTCGCCTACAGTGAGGGAGAGAGAGGCTAGCTGCGAAGGATTTCTTGAGCCGGCGAGACAGGTTATGCTTCTGACCGATGCGGACGGGTTTCGTCTAGTGCGTGGTGGCACGCTGTTCGATTCGATCCGTTATCTGAGAGATAAGCAGATGTCGGAACTTCATGAAGAAATGGCACCCGCGAAATGATGGAAGTGTGCGGGCGAACGAAATGCCTTTGATGCTTCGCACACAGGCGATTCGACCAGCGGCCCTTCCGCCTTGCGGGAAGGGGCCGCTGATCTATCCCGGTGACTGGTTATGTTAAAGGAAACTATGTTCCTTCAACAGGAGGGCAGCGGCTCAGTCCCTTTCGAAACCGGCCCTACCAGCGCTCGCGGTTGCCTCCACGGCCTCCGCCGAAGCTACTCCCACCGGAGCGGGGCTCCTGGGGCTTCGCCTCGTTCACGGTCAGCGTCCGGCCGTCCATTTGGGTACCGTTCAGCTTCTGAATCGCGGTCTTGGCTTGCTCACCCGTGGACATCTCCACGAAGCCGAAGCCCCGTGACGTCCCTGTGAACTTATCCGTGATCACCCGCGCGGACTCCACCGTTCCGTGCGTTGCGAACAGGTCGTTTAACTGTTGCTCGGTCGCGGAATAGGGCAAGCCACCTACATAAATCTTCGAACCCATTGGGTTCCTCCTTGAGTAGTGATATTGTCTTGGCCTCGAGAAAGAAGAAGCGAAAGGAAGGAAACGGCCAAAGGCACGAAAACAGCGACGACTTAGGTCTGGCTTCCGATTCGATTCCCGGACAAAACAACATCAGTTGCGGGCCTTGCTCCTTATGCTTCACCACTAGGCCCTACATGATGAAGCCCACTGACTCTATTGACTTGGGGAGTAGAGGATCTTGTTGATCCTTTGCTTACCTAATGCCTTCGGCACATGGCACGTTCGGGCGTCCTATACGAAAGGAAACTATTTCCCTTCGAACATCCGCAGGCAAAAAGGACAGTCCCGCAGTCTTTTTGAAAACTAGTTCTTAATAGCGCTCGCGCCTGCCCCCACGGCCTCCGCCGAAGCCGCCTCCGCCGGAGCGGGGCTCCTGGGGCTTTGCTTCGTTCACGGTCAGCGTGCGCCCATCCATTTGGGTGCCGTTCAGTTTCTGAATCGCGGTCTTGGCTTGCTCACTCGATGACATCTCCACGAAGCCGAAGCCCCGTGACGTCCCTGTGAACTTATCCGTGACCACGCGTGCGGACTCGACGGTTCCGTGCGCGGCAAACAGGTCATTTAACTGTTGCTCGGTCGCGGAATAGGGCAAGCCACCTACATAAATCTTCGAACCCATCGGGTTCCTCCTTGAGTAGCGATATTGTCTTGGACTCGAGAAAGAAGAAGCGAAAGGAAGGAACGGCCAAAGGCACGAAAACACTGGCGACTTAGGTCTGGCTTCCGATTGATTCGATTCCCGGACAAAACAACATCGGTTTACGGCCTTCCTGATTACGCTTCACCACCAGGCCGCATATGATGAAACAAAAACAGTATACCCCACTGTGAACCCGAAAGCAAGGTAATTCACTTGACCTGGGAGCAGGGGATCTTGTTGAGCATCTCCTTGCTTGAATGCCTGCGGACTTCGCAAGCACACCAGACCACACGCGTCCGTTCCACTTCGTGGAATCGGCGTGATAGTCTCCCCCGGCACACTACCATGCTAAAGGAAGTTGTTTTCCCTCAAACATCCGAAGGTAGGGAAGACAGGTTCGTAGTCTCTCTCGGAGCCGGGCCTTAATAGCGCTCGCGCCTGCCGCCACGGCCTCCGCCGAAGCCGCCTCCGCCGGAGCGGGGCTCCTGGGGCTTCGCCTCGTTCACGGTCAGCGTGCGGCCGTCCATTTGGGTGCCGTTCAGCTTCTGAATCGCGGTCTTGGCTTCCTCGTCCGTGGACATCTCCACGAAACCGAAGCCCCGTGACTGCCCCGTGAACTTATCCGTGACCACACGCGCGGACTCAACGGTTCCGTGGGCCGCGAACAGGTCATTTAACTGTTGCTCGGTCGCGGAATAGGGCAAGCCACCCACATAAATCTTCGAACTCATGGAGTTCCTCCTCGGAGAGTGATATTGTCTTGCCGGTTGGGGGCTTTGCTGCTTCGCACTTCACCGCCAGGCCCGACACGATACTTGGAATGACTGTACGCCCCTGCGCGGTGGAAAGCAAGGCGATTTGCTGAGCGCAATCATGCTTTATCTCGAAACGCCCGCATGTCCTTGATTGGGAAGGCATGCGCCGGTAGTCGTAGCTCGGCGGGACGTCTGAGAGGAGGGGAAAGATCATCGCTGTGGATGAGAACCTGCTGCTGATTAGAAAAAGCGCCTCATCTTCTTAAAGGGAGATAGAGGGGAGAAACCGTCTGTTTTGAAGGGAGGGAGAGGAAAATTGGAGCTAGCGGGTGACTTCGGAATCTTCTGAAACGAGATCTTCCAGTTTCTGCTCGGGGAAACGGTCGAATCCGGGTGAAAGCTATCGCTGGTTGATCCTTGGGCTGGTGTGGTTCTGCGTCATGGCCTACGCGGTCCTCTACCAGAGCATTCCTCCGATCCTGGGCATGGTCGTGAGTTACCTGCATATCTCTTATGCTCAGGCCGGAGGACTGATGAGCCTTTTTTCTCTTCCCCGGCTCTTTCTATCGATTCCAGGCGGGGCGTTGTCCGATCGCTACGGAGAGAAGCGGGTCGGGAGAGTGGGTCTCCTGTTCCTGGTTGGAGGAGGGGTGGTCAGCTTGAGCGCGACTCATTATTGGGTCATCGCTTCCGGCAGGCTGCTGTCCGGGTTTGGGACTGTGGTCCTGAACGTGGTTTTCCCGAAAGTCCTCACCTCCTGGTTCAGAACGCGCGAGATCGGGTTGGCCATGGGGATTTTCAATACGGCGGTTCCCCTGGGGTTCATGGTGTCCATGAATTTCTTCGGAAGCGTGGGGGAACGCTTCGGATGGAGGGGGCCGATCGGAGTCGGCGTTGCCGCTTGCGCGCTGGCATTCCTTTCCTATCTGAAGTTTTATCGGTCCAGGGAGGGGGAGGAGCGCACGAGACACGGGCATCCGGGCCTCTATTCAGGACTGGGAAGGGCCGGTCTTGGAATCTGGTGGGTGGCAATTTCCTGGGCCTTTTTCAATGCGGCCATCATGTCATTTCTTACCTATGCACCGGACTATTTTGAGGCTCAAGGATACGAGATCTCCAAGGCAGGGCGTTTGGCAAGCTATCCCATGTGGGCTTCCCTAGTCCTATCGCCGGTAGCCGGTGTCCTGATCGACCGTATCAGGCGGAAGAATCTGCTTCTCGTTTCCGGTCCTGCCGGCATGATCCTCCTTTTCCTGATGATCCCCCGATTTCCCGACTCCGCTGCCCTTCTGACCCTCCTGATCGGGGTCTTTATCGCCCTATTCCCTCCCACCGTATTTGCGCTTCCGGCGGAGATCTTGCCGGTGTCCTTGTTGGGCTTTGGTTTCGGGGTCATCAGTACTTTCTCGGGGGTAGGAGGGGTACTGGGTCCCTTTGTGGCGGGCTGGCTGCGGGATGTAACGGGAAACTACGGGGGGAGTTTCATCGCAATGGCTGTGCTTTCAGCTTTCAGTGCGCTCGCTGTGCTGCCCCTGTGGTCGCGACTTGCCGGAAGGCGGTGACATGCCGCGCCGGAAAAACTTGGAGAGAGTTTGGGACGGCGGGGCCAAATTGGGCTGGCAATCGCGTCCCCCATACCGTAAGATACTCCCCTTCGGAATGGAGTAACGGAGGGGGAGTTTTCCATGACCGAGAAGTTCGCCGACCTACATCTGCACACAGTCTATTCGGACGGTTCTTCCACTCCCGCCGAGGTCGTGGCCAACGCCCGTACTTTTGGTTTTTCCGCCATCTCCATCGTCGATCACGACACGATTCAAGGAATCCCTCCGGCTTTGGCCGAGTGCCGGGCCGCAGGAATCGAGTTCGTCCCCGGTATTGAACTGAGCTCCAATGACTCGGGAGGCACGGTCCATATCCTGGGTTACGGCATTGACTGGCGAGATAAAGTGTTCTGTGAATTCCTGGAAGAGATGAGAAACAATCGGCTGGAGCGCATGGAAAAAATCTTTAAAAAGTTCCAGGCGCTGGGAGTTACGCTTGACCTGTCGGAGTTTCTCCTGGCCGGTCAACAAGGAACCGTGGGGCGGCTTCATCTGGCTCATTTTCTGGTGGGGAAGGGGATTGTGGCGGATCTTGCCGAGGCCTTTGAACGCTACATCGGAGACGGCAAACCGGCCTACCTTCCCGTGGACATGCTAAACCCGCGGGAGGCTGTCGAGATGATCCGG
>DATEAK010000063.1:0-9269 GCA_035288405.1 bacterium
CCCGCGTTATTGACCAGAATATCGATCTGTCCGAAACGCTGGAGAGTTTGCTCAACCAGTTTTTTGTAAGACTCCCGGCGGGCCACATCGAGACTCAAGGCCAGGACTTCAGCTCCTGTTTCCTCCTGAACCTCTCGCTCGGTCTTGCGAAGCGTATCCTCTCCCCGCGCACAGATGGTCAACCGGGCTCCCTCTCTGGCCAGCCCCAGGGCAATGGCTCTGCCCAAACCCTTACTTGAAGCCAAAACGATAGCGACACGACCCCGCAACCCAAGATCCATTGGCTCCCCCTTTACCGTGCTAACCCTTGCTGAAAATCAATACGGCAGGCGTCATTATACGGTCCTTGCTAAATCCTGACAAGTTACCGTCCGAACCGCCAGCAATCAGCTTTCGTCGAGACAAACCATCCTTTCACCAATCAACCGTCAGCTTCGGAGTCCCGAAGTTCTTACTCACTTTCCCGGCTCCCTGGCTGAGCGATGATTGCTGACCCGCCCCTTGACCCTACGTCAAGCCACCGATATCATTCCCACAGCACCAAAGTGGTCCCGAAATACCGTAATTCCCATCATACGAAGCGAGGGCCTCATGATCGAACAAATCGAACACATGCGAGTCCGCTGGATCGACACCGATGCGGCCGGCCACATCCACTACGCGGCTGTCTGGAACTATTTCGAAACTGCCGAGCACGAGCTCTTGAGAACCTTGGGGGTCCCGTATTCCAGAATGCACCAAAAGCTGGGCTTCCCCAGAGTGGAAGTCTGGGCCCGCTTTAAAAAGCCGCTTTACTACGACGACGAGATTGACGTCCACTGCCGGATCGAGAAGGTCGGTCGCTCTACCGTCATGTTCCACTATCAGATCTTCAAAGAAAGTCTGCTCAGCGTGGAAGGGGGACTTACCATCGTGACGGTCAACGGCCGCGGAAAGCCGATTTCCCACCCGCCTCACTTCCGCAAGTCCCTGAGCAGGGCGCTGCTTAAGACAACCAAGAGAGGGAAGAAATGAGCCGGACAAACAGCGCCACGGAAACCGGCACCCGGCGCTATCAAGACCGGATTCCGGGTCTACCCGCGGATCACTTCCGCCGTCTTCCGGAGCCACCGGGGGCTTGGGTTTCCTCCATAGGTCTGGGCACGTACCTAGGCAATCACGACGATGCCACGGATGAATTGTACCGGGAAGCCATCAGCCGGGCTCTTCAGGTCGGATGCAATGTGATCGATACGGCAATCAACTACCGCTGCCAGCGCAGCGAACGCATTATCGGCGAAGTGCTCGAGCGCAGCTTCCAGGCGGGGACCTTGCACCGGAACGAGGTCGTTGTTTCCACGAAAGGGGGATTTATTCCCTTCGATAGCGAGCCTCCCGCCAATCCCGCGGGCTACTTCCGGGACACCTTCGCGCACACCGGGGTGATTCAGCCCGGTGAGGTGGTGGCAGGCTGCCACTGCCTTGCTCCCCAATATCTCTCCCACCAGTTGGAGTGCAGCCGCCGCAACCTCCGTCTCGATTGCATCGACATCTACTACATTCACAACCCTGAAACGCAATTAGCGGAGATCCCACAGTCGGAATTTCACGACAGGATGCTTAGGGCTTTTGAGTGCATGGAGGAGGCAGTCTCCGCAGGGCGCATCCGTCTGTACGGCACCGCCACCTGGAACGGCTATCGTACTCCTCCTGAAGGGGCTGAACACCTCGATCTGGCCGAGCTTTTAGGACTGGCCCGTCAAGTAGCAGGCGAAAACCATCACTTTCGGATCATCCAACTCCCCTACAACCTGGCCATGACCGAAGCCTTTGCTCTGAAGACCCAGAAGCTCAACGGGAAGCTTTTAAGCCCTCTGGAAGCCTGCGCCGAGCTCGGGATATACGCGATGGCCAGTGCCTCCGTCTTCCAGGGCAGAGCCACTCGTCATCTGCCGGAATTTCTCGCCTCGGCTTTCCCTGGACTGCGCACGGATGCTCAAAGAGCCATTCAATTTGTACGATCGACTCCCGGATTGGGAACCGCTCTGGTGGGAATGAAACAAAGAGCCCACGTGGAAGACAACCTTGACACCGCCCGGATTGCCCCCGTCGCTCCCGCGGTGATTGAAAAGTTTTTCGGCTCGTAAACGATCGGAGAGCTATGAAACAAAGCAGGAAGAGGAGACCATGCCTATGGAGATTACAATCACCTACTGCGGAGAGTGAAACTACAAACCAGAGGCTGCAAGTTTGCAGCAGGCCATCCGCAAGAGTACGGGTCTTGAATCGAAGCTCGTCGAGGGGCGCGCTGGTGTTTTCGATGTTCGAGTCGACGGCAAGCTGATCTTCTCCCACTTTCAAACGGGCCGCTTTCCGAAGCCCGAAGAGATCCTGGCCAAGATCCGGGAGATCCAAAAACCTTAACGGCGCCGTGGGCGCGGCGCTAATCCCCGTTCCCAGAGAATCTCAGGTTCCTGTAGATGATGGGAAATCCAGCGGGACAGGACAAAGAAGAGATCTCCGAGCCGGTTCAGATAAATTTGTGGCCATGGACCCACGTTTTCCTGACGAGAGAGTTTTACAACCTCGCGCTCCGCTCTCCGGCATACGGTGCGGCACTGGTGCAGAAAGCTGCTCAACTTTCCTCCCCCCGGAAGGACAAAGGACTTCAGCGGCTTCAGGTCTTTCTGAAAGCGATCCATAAGCGCCTCCATCTCTTTGACCTGCGCTTCGCAGATTCGGACAGAAGAAGGACGATCCGCTTCGCCCGGAGTGGCCAGCTCCGCTCCCAGATCAAAAAGCTGCTGCTGCACCTGGCGCAAAATCTCCTCCAACTCGGCGCGGACGGTAGACTGTTTCCGCAATTCTCGATTGAGCGCCCTGACGATCCCAACGCTCGCATTCAGCTCGTCAACCGTTCCGAAAGCCTCGATCCGAGGAGAATCCTTTGGAACCCGGCGGCCACCGACAAGCCCCGTTTCCCCTTTGTCTCCGGCCCGGGTATAGACGCGATCAATCCGTATCGTCACCGCACAAACCTCCACGTCTCATCACTGGTATCGATTTGCCGGCTCCGGAATCTCCACTCACCGGCTGTCAAACCGCACGAGGTCTCCACTCGCGTCTCCTGACTCATTTCCATGGCTGCCGGCAACCCTCGCAAGCACTATTAAGTAAGAAGCAAAGATCCTCTGTCAACTCCAAACCGAAGAAAAAGAGTCACCACCTCAGCGTGCCGTAATCGCTGCCGACCCCAAAACAACCAGCACCCCCCCCAGGAAAATCCGCCAGGTGACCCGTTCCACGTCCCGCAGAAACAGAAAGCTCAACAAAATGGCGAAGAGGGGACGGGTGCTCAATAGGGGAGAAACCACAACGACATCTCCATGGTTTAGACTGACAAACATAAAAAGAATCGCGACGGCAGAGGAAACGCCCGAAGCCACATAATACCATCCGGCCAATCTGCTCATCGTGAGACGGCCTTCTCCCCGGCGTACAGAAGCAAAAATCCCCACGAGAACCGCAGCGGACAGAGAATTGACCGTGGCTCCAAGAAGTGGATCCGGGATTTCCCCTAGACCCCACTTGCGGATGACCGTGGAGATACCGTAGAAGGCAGTCGCCAGAATGGCATACAAGAGGTCTTGGAGACGCCACGGGCGATGTTCCCGCTTCTCTTGGCTTAAGTTCATCACCCCGAGGATGATCAGTACGGTCCCCAGAATAATCTGCAAGGTCAGGACTTCCCCCAGGAACCAGCGGGCCACGACCACGGTCAGCAAGGGCTCCGTGGCATATATGAGGGACGAGCGGGACACCCCCACCCGGCTGATCGCAATGAAGCTAAAGACTCTCCCCAGCCCCGGCGCGCAAAACCCCGCCAGGGCAAAGATCAGGATTCCGACCAGAAGCAGGTGTTCGGAGGGAACCATCAACAGGGCAACCCCCACGAGCAGCAAGGCCCCCGCCCCCACTGAAAGGAGGACTCCGGCCAAGGGGTCCGAGCCCTTGAGAGCCTTCTTGGCAAAAATGTAGGAAGACGCGTAGCACAGGGAAGACAGGAGTGCAAACAGTTCCGCCGGCATGAATCTCCATTGAATTAAAAGTTGATTATGGTGGCACATTTCGCCGCGCGAGTAAACGGAGGAAACTACCTGCCAATATCCCTTCTTCGCTTATGGAATTACGAATCCGGTAGCCTCGCCGTTGAGCCTGGAAGTGGGGCACGGGGGAAGGAACTCGATCCGAATCTATTCTTCGCGCAGCATGCTTTGCGGGATCCGAGAAGGTGACAGTGAGTGAAGGCTCACGGAGAACGAGAGCACGGAAACCAACCGCGGGCCGGGAAACTTTTTCAGGATGCCAGTCTGCAACGCCCATGCTTGGCCAGAAATCCCGGCAACATACAACTCACGAGCCGGTAGGCCTCCTGATCCCGGGAAACCACGCGAAAAGCCTCCTCACACAAAAGGGCAATTAAAACTCCAAAGGGCACGGTAATCCGAATGGTTTCCCGCTTTACGTTAGCCATCGCCTGATTCCCCCAAGCTGGTTGGATGCCCTCCCCCGAGTAGCATATCGGCGATTTCCATTCTTCCCTTGATCTCGATTCCATCCCTCGCCCCGGCAAGATCAAAAAACCATCCCTCCTTACCGGGACATACTGAACAAACCGCCCTCTTCACTGACACATAGGTCAGGAACGGAGGAGACTATATAAAGACGACGGGGGCTGTGAATCCCTGCGATTGGGACCGGGATCCTCCGCGGTTTTTCCTCCCGCGCGCGAGAAACACCGCGGCCGATCCACTCGAGAAAGGTGAAGAAGAGACTCAGGCAGGGGAGCTCAGAATAGGGCGGTAAACGAACTGTCTGCCGGCGGGGCTCATGGTGCGTTCCTCACGCACAACAAGCCGAGCCTTATAAAGGTTGAGCAGCCGGGTGCCGCTCGTGTTCAGCTCGATGTGGAGTATTTCCGCCATCTGTCGAGCCGTCACCTCGCACTGCTTGACAACAAAGTCCAGGGTCTCCCGCAAATAGTTGTTCAAAACACCCAGGATCTCCCAGTCAGCCCCCTTCTGTTTTCCCAGAACGGCGAGACGTTTTCGCTCCAGAGCCACCTCGATGTTTTCCTTATGACTTTCCGAAATATTTTGGAGGACAATGTAGCGGTCCCCATACTCCCCCCCAACCAGCCGGGCGACGAGTTTGGCCACCACCTCGTCAGCGCACGAAAAATCAATCACCTCCACTCGGGAAAAATCCAGGTAGGCAATTGTTGCTTGCGGGGACTGAAGCAGTTTCTCCTCAATGTTCCGTCTCAGGGATTCTCCCGTATGACGGTTCACCAGGGGATGCGAGCCGTTGGGAAACTGCTCCCGGAGAAGATCGACAACATCGATTTGCAGCTCGGACATAAGATGACCCCATTTGTTCAATACTTTCAATTGAAAGAGTATATTGATCCCTACAATAAATGTCAAGGGAGGTTGGTTCCAAATACTCCTATAAACTCTTTATTCTTTTGGTCTTTCTGGTTGGGGAAGATATTTTTTACGGGGAAAAAGGTCAGACTTCACGGAGGCAACTCGATCGAGAAAGAGGATCCCGTTGAGGTGATCGATCTCGTGCTGCAAAACGACGGCTTCAAAACCGCTGGCATCGATGCGAAGGACAGAAAAATTGAGATCGTAGGCTTCCACTTGCACAAAGGCCGCCCGCCGGATCCGCGCCGCATAATCCGGAATGCTCAGACACCCTTCCCGGCCAATTTGCTCTCCTTTCCGCTCCACGATCTTGGGATTGAGAAGAATCAAAAGTCCGTGATGGTCCCCGGCATTTTTGTGACCGGAGACATCGACCACAATGACGCGCTTGAGCTCGCCAATTTGTGGGGCAGCGATCCCCACACATCCGGGATAGGCCTTCATCGTGTCCAGCAGGTTCTGGGCAAGGGAATGGATCCCTGCCGTATCGGAAGTCACCGGCACCGCAACTTGTTTGAGCCGTGGGTCAGGAACCAGCAGGATCGTTACAGGCGGCATGGCTTACAAAAGAGTCTCGTCCAGGGGCTGCACAGTCACATCCACTACGAGACGCCGGCAGATCTCGGTCAATTGTGCTTGGACTGATTCCCAATCCGTGCGTCGAGGGACATCGACCTCCAACACCATGACGTACACAGGGACACCCTCCCGCTCAAGGGTGTTTGTTCTAAGATCGGTAATATTAATCGAGTGGCGGGCCAGATGCTCACTCACGCCATACAAAATGCCGGGCTTATCGGCACCATAAACGGAAATGATATAGGAACTTGTTTCTTCCTCTCCGTCCCGCCCGGCCTCTTCCTCGGGCATCAGGCGACGAGAAGTTAAGAGACCGCAGCTCTCTTCAATCTTCTTCAGACGGACGTCCAGTTCCTGCCAATTGAGAGACTTCGGGAACCGAACCGTCAGGATCATCGCGAAGTCTCCCTTGAGGATCGTCATGCTGGAGTCTTCGATGTTCCCTCCCAATTCGTAAATTTCTTGGGATAACGCGGCAATAATCCCCGGCCGGTCTTTCCCCACGGCAGTGATGATCAGAAAAGGCCCCGAGAACCCTACCATCTCGATCCACTCCCCGAAACGGGCTTGGCCCTCTGAAGTTCCAAGATCTGTCCCAGACTCATGGCACCCCGGATTTCCCAAACCTTGAGGAAATAAATAAGAACTTTCCAGGTGGTTCGGCAATCGGCCAGAGCCCTGTGCTGCCCGCAGACCTCAATTCTCAGGGCACGGCAGATTTCCTGCAAGCTGTTACTCGGGAAGCTAAAGCAGCGCCGCGCGAGTTCCAGGGTATCAACCACCTGGAATGGCGGAAGCGAGTGACCGGCCAACAGCAGCTCGTTTCGTAAAAACCCCAGATCAAAAGGGGCATTGTGAGCTACGAGGATCGATCCCTTAAGAATCTTCATCACATGGTCGGCCACTTGGGAAAAGGGGGGAGCATCTCGGACCATGGAGTCTGTAATCCCGTTCACGGCTGAAGCTTCTGCGGAAATGGGGCGTCCCGGATTCACTAAGGTCTCAAAGGATTCTTCCTCCCGCTCCCCGCAGACCCGCAGTAATCCAACCTCACACACCCGATCCCCCTGAGCAGGACTGAGACCTGTAGTCTCCACATCAACAAAGACCAGCGGGACGCCTTTGATCGGTTCCCGCAAGCGGGGATCTTCTGGAAGGCTCACCAACCCTCCCCCGCTGTCCTGCCCTGCGGGCCCGCCCCCGTTCACTGCCGGGGCTCCACAAAAAGAAGAACTTGCCCGGGGGTCACCAGAACCCCTTTTACCGCGGAGCTCCGATACACCACTTGCCCATCGCGGAGGATGACTTGCTCTCCATCGGTCTGCAGGGTCTCCAAGCTACCAGAGCGGTCAAGAATACGGAGGATCACCACGTCCCCTCCTCACGGGTGCTTGCAGATCATGTTCAAGAGCGCCTGACGCTTCTCATTTTTTACCACATTCACGGCGCGCTGCAAGGCCGGACCTACTTGATCGGGCGATTCCACACGCTCTCCATATCCTCCGAAGGCCTCGCAGATTTTCTCAAAATGGGCGGCCGTCTGTAGCTCGCCCAGGGGATACTCGTTCGTCCGGGCCGACCAGCCCTTGGGGTGCACGGTCCGGGCCGCCCGCTTCACTGCATTCCAACACTGGTTGTTGTAAACGATCACGAGAATCGGGAGTTGATAGGCGGCAGAGCTGAAGTGACAAGCGCTCGGAACCGAAAACATGTAGCTGCCGTCCCCCACGGTGACGACCACCATTTTTTCCGGGGACGCCAATTTGACCCCGAGGGCCGCTCCCACTCCCCAACCCAGGTAACCCGCATGGGGAGTGCCGAAATAGCTCCCTGGACGTCGGCTTTCCAGTTGGGTCAGGTGCATGTCATATTCGTTGACCAGCACCGTATCCTCCCCCAGAATCCGGTTCACCTGATAGGATACCCACTCAAAATCCAGAGGGCACTCTGCGGCTGCTTTGGTCGCCGATTCTTTCCACTGCCTCCACATCTCATCGTGCATATCCCGAAGCTGCCCTTTTCTCTCCCGGATCCCCTCCTCGTCTCTGCCCGGGTGGCACGCCAGCGCCCGGGCCAGTTCGGTCATGACAACTGCAGGTTCCCCCTGCAAGGTGAGATCGGAACGGAAGCCGCGGATCGGGTATCGACTGTAGAGCGGATCAATCCCCACCTGGATGACCGCAGCAGACTCCTGGGGTTTCACGTGATTTGGATACCAGGGGACGTCGCAGTCGATCACCAGAACCACATCGGCCCGGGGGAGCAAGCGGTCGGGGAGAAACCCCTGGTGGCAGGGGTGATCAGTCGGGAAGTTCATATAATCGGGGTTGAAGGACACCACCCCGATACCTCCCTCTTCAGCCAGATCCACCAGGGCCCGGACACCCTCGGAAGTTCGGCCAACCGAGGACGTGATGATCAGAGGAAATTCGGCTTCGGCCAGAAGATCGGCGGCCTGTCCGACCTTCGTGGGATCGGGGTGAAATGTCGGTAGATCGAAGCGCGACTGGGCTTGAAATTCCACCTCCTCCAGAGGCAAGGCCAGTACCTCCCGGGGGAGCGTCAGATAGACAGGCCCCCGGGGTTCGGTCATGGCCATGGAAAGGGCCCGATCCACGACCACCTCCAGCTGGGAAGGGGTTCTGAGCTCATAGTCCCACTTCACAAACTCCCGCAGCACTCCTGCCTGATCGAAACATTCCTGCCCCCAGTGGATATATCCGGTGCGGCAACCGAGCTCCCCTTCCTCCGTGATGGGGGTTCGGCCGGCGCCGAAGAGGATAGGGACCCGCGCCCGGCTGGCCGTCATGATGGCGCCGAGGCCATTGGCGGTTCCCACTCCCACGTGCACCATGGCCGCCTGGGGTCTTCCCGTGACCAGATAGTAGCCGTGGGCCATGCTGACCACCGCCACCTCATGAGGGATCCCAAGAGGTTTGGGAGATGGCATGCCGTGTTCCTGACGGTAGGCGAAAGCATCCACGATACTGGCATAATCGGTTCCGGGATTTGCAAAAAAATAGTCGATTCCCCGCAAGGACAACAGCTCAAGGAAGGCTTGGGCAACCGTCTCCGCCTTCACCGTAATCCTCGCTCCTCGCTCGGTGCTTGCTCCGCCTTTTTTGCCGATTTTTTCCATCATGCAATCTCCCCTGTCCTTTTATCCGGGTAAGAAAACTTCAATTACGGCCAGCAGGGAGTTCTCCGCCAGATCGCCCACTT
>DATEAK010000064.1:0-3825 GCA_035288405.1 bacterium
TTCCAGCAGTTCAACCTCTACCCCCACCTGAAGGTTCTCGACAACATCTGCCTGGCTCCCATGAAAGTTCGGGGCCTTTCTCGCTCTGAGGCACAAAGCAGGGCCATGGCACTGTTGACCAAGGTCGGGATTGCGGATAAAGCCGAAGCCTACCCGGCCCAGCTTTCCGGCGGGCAGCAGCAAAGAGTGGCGATTGCCCGCTCCTTAGCCATGGAACCCAAGATCATGCTGTTTGACGAGCCCACCTCGGCTCTGGATCCCGAGATGATCAACGAAGTTCTGGAAGTCATGGCCGGCTTGGCCCGAGAGGGCATGACCATGGTGGTCGTCACTCACGAGATGGGTTTTGCCAAGAGAGTGGCGGATCGGATCATTTTTATGGATGATGGGCGCCTCATCGAAGCGGGGGATCCGGAATCATTTTTCGCCACGCCGAGAAACGAGAGGACACGTCTTTTTCTAAGCAAGATCCTGGTCCACTAAGTGCGGAAGTTCCAACTCAAACTCGGCTTTGCACGGAAGGGAGGCCAGCCGTGAAGCGAAGTGCTATTTGTTTATTCGCTGCAGCGCTACTGGTGGTTTTCGCGGCGGCTTCCGGGAGAGCGGAAACCACCCTGGAAAAGATCAATCGAACCGGCGTGTTGGTCGTGGGAACCCGGACCGGGTCTCCACCCTTCGGTTTCTACAATCGCCAGAATGAATGGGTGGGGTTTTCCATCGATTTGGCACGTCTGGCTCACCAGAAGGTGGAGCAGAAACTGGGGAAACAGATCAAGTTCGAACTCAAGGAAACAGTGCCGGCGACCCGCATCCCTCTCCTGTCCAGCGGCGCCGTGGATCTCATCGCCGGTACCATGACGATCACCCAGTCCCGGCGGGAGAGTGTCGACTTCAGTATCCCGTTCTTTGTCACCGGCGCCCAGCTTCTGGTGAAGAAGGGGAGTCGGATTCGCAGTCTGAAGGACCTGGAGGGCAAGAGGCTGGGGGCCCAGCAAGGATCGACAAACGAACGGATCGTGCGTGAGAAGTGGTCGAAGATTCGTCTGGTCGTTTTCCAGGATCAGCCTGCCGCGTTTACGGCACTGGCTCAGGGGAAGATCGACGCCTACACGAATGACGGAGTGCAGTTGGCGGGGCTCAAGGCAAAGGCACCCAACTCCGGCAACTATCAGGTCGTGGGAGATTTCTTCAGCTATGAGCCTTACGGGATGGCCATGCGCCGTGACGACCCGGACTTCCGTCTCTTGGTGGACCTGGCCCTGATGGAAGCCATCGAAGGGGGAGAATACTTTCGGCTTTATGACAAATGGTTCGGGCCCAAGGGGGAAGTTCCCTATCCTCTAAGCCCTGAGGTGCGCGTGTTCCTAAAATATCTGGTTATTCCCCGCTGACGTTCATGCTCCTGGTTTCGGTGAACGCCGCCGGCTTCCTGGGCCTCTCCTACGAATTTCGCTGGGAAATCCTTTTTCAGCACCCCTACCTGGGATGGTTGGTTGAGGGGATCCTCACCACTCTCAAACTCTCCGCCCTGGCCTGGCTGCAGGCTCTGATCATCGGCGTGCTGGTCGGTGCCGCGCGAACTCTGCCCTGGCGATTTCTGCGGGCGATCGGCGCTTCGTACGTCGAGTTGTTTCGGAATATCCCTCTTCTGGTGCATCTCTTCTTCTGGTATTTTGCGGCTCCGGAAGTACTGCCCCATGCCTTCCAAGATTGGCTGGTGGCGCACGGGATCGAGTTCTGGTCTGCGGTTCTGGGTCTGGGGTTTTACTCGGGCGCGCGCTTCGGGGAGGTATTCCGGGCCGGGATTCAGGCGGTTCCACATTCTCTGATCGAAGCCTCCGCATCCACGGGGCTGTCGACGGTTCAATCCTACCGGTTTGTGGTGCTTCCTTGCGCGGTGCGCCTCCTCATTCCGCCCCTGACGGGAGAAACTCTGAATCTTCTGAAGAATTCCTCGCTGGCTCTCACCATCGGAGTGGCGGAGCTTACCTTCATGACCCGTCAGGTGGAATCATATACGGCTCGAGGGCTTGAGGCGATAACGGCGGGGACACTGATCTATCTGGCTCTTTGTCTCGTGATTGCGGCCCTGATGGGAAGGGTGGAACGGCGTCTTGCTATCCCCGGGCTGATCGCCCGCGGAATCACTCCGGAGAGTTAAGGATGGACTGGCAGGTTATACCGGATAATTTGGGATTTCTCCTCAAAGGGCTTGCAGTCACGCTGCAGTTAGCTTTGATGGCGATGGTCCTGAGTTTTCCTCTAGGAACCCTCGCTGCGATGGCTCGTCTGGCCCGGCGCCCCTGGTTGCACTGGCCGGCCGTGCTTTATATTGAGCTCGTGCGCGGTGTCCCTCTCATCATGGTCATCTTCTGGTTTTATTTTTTCCTTCCCATCGCTACCGGGCGGTCTCTGGATAACTTCACAAGCGCTCTCGTTGCCTTCATCATCTTCGAGGGGGCTTACATGGCCGAGATCATCCGGGCGGGCATCCAGTCGGTTCCCCGAGGACAGGTCGACGCGTCTTTGTCCACGAGCCTGACGACGCTTCAGATGATGCGCTATGTCATCTTGCCTCAGGCCTTTCGCAACATGCTCCCCTCTCTGGTAACTCAGTTCATTATCCTCTTCAAGGACACTTCCCTGGCCTACATCATCGGGGTCATCGAGCTGACCCGCGCTGCCAGCATCGTGAGCCAGCGGGAAATACGGCCCTTTGAGCTTTACGTGTTCATCGCGGTGGTCTATTGGGTGTTTACTTTCGCTCTGTCCCGCCTGAGCCGTCTGCTGGAAATTCGTCTGTCTCACAGAGCCTGATCCGGCGGAAAAGGCCCCGCGCACTTGCCGTGGCAGCGGCAAATCTCCTTGACCGGATGGCTGCTTCGGTATAGTCTTTTAAGGTACGATCTCATTCCCCAACCAATATCGAGTCCGTAAGGGAGGTTTCAGTGATGTCAACGGGAGTTGTGTCATCTCTGGAGCCGAGATTCGTGTTTTTTTCCGTCGGTTCGCCTTCTCCAACCGACTTCCGGGCGTTGTGGGAAGTTGAAACAGGGAATATATTATTAACTAGTGGGAAGTTGCCTATCCGGGGGGATGAATGATATTTGAGATTTCCATTATCGTTGTTTCCGTTACATTTGTCGTTCTGGCGGTTTATCTGATTCTTACCCTGGTCCAGGTCCGAAGGACGGCCCGGGCAGCCGAAGCTTTGTTAATAGAAACAAGGGGATTGGCATCTGAGACTCACCACGTGTTCCGATATATCTCCGGGGGGGTCCAAATGCTAAGTGCTCTTACCAATGGTTGTGGTGCCGTGCGGGTTTTCAAATCCGTTGCCAAGGGTGATTTGTTGAAGCCCATCGTGTTCCTAGCGGCGATCGTCAAGGGCCTCAGCGTGGGTCTTAAGATTCTGCGCAGAGAAACGCAGAAGGGAGGTGACGATCATGTCTGAGGAGTATAGAGGGTATTCCACTGGAGCAATCGCTTTGGCTTTCCTCGTGGGTGGCGTTATCGGAGCCGGTATTTCCCTGCTCCTGGCGCCGGCTTCCGGAAAGGAGTCTCGGGAGAAGATCAAGGATCTGGCCGAAGAAGCTGTAGAGAAGGGCAAGAACTTCGTAGAGACTCGCAAGGAAATTCTGGAAAAGGCCGTATTGGCTGGTCGGGAAGCCATGGAGAAGGAAAAGGAGAGGCTCGCTGACCGTGAGAAGGAGGGCAGCGTGGCGGCCTGACAGGGGCCTGCGATTTAGCGGGGAGAGCCCTACGGCTCTCCCCGCTGTCATTTTTTAAGGGAGGGAAAAAATGGACAAAGGGCCCCTGGAGAGG
>DATEAK010000065.1:0-2980 GCA_035288405.1 bacterium
CGCAGGGTGGTTTCCGGCTCTTCCGCGTCTTCGGGAACGAAGAGAAGATCGAAGGAGGGACGGCTATCGATCAAGAGCTGCCCCTTACGATCAAACACCATGCCCCTGGTGCCGGGGATCTTTTTGAGGCGGATGCGGTTATTTTCAGAAAGGTAGGTAAAGCGCTCTCCCTGAATGACCTGAAGAAAAAAGAGACGGCCGATCAAAAAAAGAAAGGCAATCGAGACCACCGTCATCAGGAAGTTCGTGCACCGGCGAAACTCGGGAGCCAGCTCTTTTCGAAAGGTAATCGGCAGCATATTTCAACTACAGAGGCATCCGAACTTCTTCCAGGTAGCTCTGGCCGCGACGGAGAAGGGAGAAGACAGCAGGGGCCAACATGGCTGCGATCAGGGCCTCTAAGAAAATATATTTAAGCACCCCCATCCAAAGACCATCGACAGCGAGAAAGAGCGTTCCGACCATAATCAGGGCTGCCCCCTTGATCCACGAAGCGAGAAAAACCACCGCGGCGCTCAAAAGGGGATTATGAATCCAGATGCAGCGAGAGCTCAAATAAACGGCGAGGAAGACCAGGGACATAGCGAAGGCATTGAGACCCAGAACGGGACTGGAGAAAACATCCACGGAATAGCCCAGGAGAAACGAGCCCAAGACGGCTCCTACCGTCGGGTGGTTCAATCCCCAGTAGACACAGAGCACGAGGATCAGATCTGGAACGATTGGACCTAAGGGGAGAAGATGTAAGAAGGTGGTCTGTAACAGGACCACGAGAAAGCCGGCTAGTAGAAAGAGAAGAGACAATTTCATCCAGGATCCGCCTAAAGCTCCGACGCAAGCAAGCCTATTTTTTTGGCTGGATGATTTCAGGAGAAACCACCAGAACCTCCTCGATCCGCGACGGGTCTACAGCCAGGGCTACCTCCACGTACTGGAAAAGCCCGAAGGTTTTCTTGCGCACCTTGGTTATGGTTCCCACCAGCAGCCCTTTGGGAAAGATGCCGTCCAACCCTGAGGTGATCAGCCGGTCGCCTTCCTGAATGTCTTCACTGCGCTTGGCGTATTTCAAGATCGGTGCGCTGTCCAGCGAACCGGAAACAATTCCCCGTGCGCGACTTCTCTGGACGATGACATCCACTCCGCTGTGAGGGTCGGTCATCAACAGGACCTTGGCGCTCCTCGACGTGACGGCTACCACCTGGCCCACCACGCCCACAAGGGAGACCACGGCCATACCTTTGAGCACGCCGTCTGCGCTTCCCTTGTCTAATACAAAACTATGGAACCATGTGCTAGCGCTATTACCAATCACCGCAGCAGTCACAGAGCCGGCAGGCAGCTGGGAGCGCAACTCCAACAAATCGCGCAACCGGAGGCTGGTGGCTTCAACTTCCAACAGCCGATTCCGTTCCGCTTCCAGTCCCGTGATGCGCCCCCTGAGCCTCTCGTTCTCAGACGCGAGCCCCCTGAAGGTACCATATCTATGCTGGATCTCCTTCAGCTTCGCCACAGTTGCCTGGGCTCCTATCTGTAACGGCCGCATCAACCCCAGCAAGAGAGGACCGATGGGATCTCTCTGCAAACGCCCTCGGGCAGCCGCAGCAAGGATATAGAGAGAGAACAAAACGCAGAGAAAAGAGGTCAGCAGGACCTGGTTTCTACGAACAAAAGCGAGCATGGAAGCTCAAACCCTATCGAGGGCGGGGTCCAAGGGCATACCTGCAGCGTCTAGTGAACGGCTACCTCCCTGAGCAGCGAGATTTCGTCCAAAGCCTTTCCTGCGCCCATAACCACGGCAGTTAAGGGATCGTCCGCCAACATGACCGGCAGACCGGTTTCCTCCCTGAGCAACAGATCGAGATTTCTGAGCAAGGCGCCGCCCCCGGCAAGGACGATGCCACGGTCGATAATGTCCGAGGCCAATTCAGGCGGAGTTCGTTCCAGTGAGATCCGCACCGCCTCGACGATCTGATTGATCGGCTCAAGCAGAGAATCCCGAATCTCCTCGTCGGTAATGACCACAGTCTTCGGGACACCTGCGACAAGATCCCTCCCCTTGATTTCCATGGTCTGGATCTCATCTCCCGGATAGGCCGAGCCGATCGTGATCTTGATCAACTCCGCCGTCCTCTCTCCCACCAGGAGGTTATATTTTCTCTTGATGAACTGGGCAATGGCCTCATCCATCTTATCCCCTCCCACACGGACCGAACGTGAGAAGACAATGCCGGAAAGGGAGATGACCGCCACCTCAGTCGTTCCGCCCCCGATGTCGACAATCATATTCCCGGTTGGCTCTGTGATCGGCAGCCCGGCGCCGATCGCTGCCGCCATCGGTTCCTCGATCAGGTAGACCTCTCTGGCCCCAGCTGATTCCGCGCATTCCTTCACAGCCCGTTTTTCCACCTCCGTAATTCCGAAGGGAACCCCGATGATGATCCGCGGTCGCACCAGTGTGCGTCGATTGTGCACTTTCTGGATGAAATAGCGCAGCATGGCCTCGGTAATTTCAAAGTCCGCGATCACCCCGTCTTTCAGAGGTCGAATGGCAACGATGCTGCCGGGGGTCCTCCCTAGCATCTTCTTCGCCTCGGCGCCTACCGCTAAGACTTTTTTCCCGCTGCGCTCATTCTTCTGTTGCACGGCAACCACCGAGGGTTCGTTACAGACGATCCCCTCGTTTTTTACGTAGATCAAGGTATTGGCGGTGCCAAGGTCAATGGCAAGGTCATTGGAAAAAATGCCGAACAGGGAATCCAGCATCTAAAGCTCCTTCTTTATTCTAAGAGAATCGGACTTCGGCCACTCAAGAAATAACAGATTTGCTGTTGCCAAGCAAGGTAATCTCCGGGCCCTGATATCATCCTGGCGTGGAGCGGGATGGTTGCAATGGTTGAAAGCATTACTTATCATAAGGAAGTTCGTCGAAATAAAAATAGCTGAGAGGTCATATCGCCAATGCTCGATTTTCTGCGTAAGC
>DATEAK010000066.1:0-9733 GCA_035288405.1 bacterium
TTACAACGGGGAGCGGCGAGAAGAGCAGCAAGGAAGAGACGGCCCCTGTTCAGGCTGTGCAGGAAAGACTCCGGGCCAGGATTCTCAACCATCCGGCCCTGAAAGGCCGTCTGCTCGATCTCTCTGCGGAAGGTTCGGGGCTGTTCGCAGTTCGTCTGCTTGGCGGAGAGAAAGAGCTGCTCCCCTCTTTGCGCCAGCTTCTGGAACAGGAAAGCGGGGCGCGGCTGACGCAAGTCGAGACCTACCCCATGGAGCATCACCCGATCCTCACCTTTCAACTCCGCCGGGGCGTGCGCTGGCACGATGGGGCTCCGTTTACCTCTGCGGACGTGAAATTTACCTACGACAAGCTCATGGACGAGAAGACCAACACGGTCCGGCGTCCTCCCTTCGAGTTGATCCAGGGCCTGGAGACGCCCGATCCTCAGACGGTGCGAGTGATTTACAAAAAGCCGTTTTCCCCCAGCCTCGAGAGCTGGGGTCTCGGGGTCCTCCCCAAGCACATCCTGGAGAAAGAAAAAGACATCAATACGGCTGACTTTAACCGGAATCCCATCGGCACCGGGCCTTTCAAGTTTAAGGAATGGTTGAGCGATCAGCGGATCACCCTGGCGGCCAACGATAACTACTTCGAGGGCAGGCCTTATCTGGATCAAATCTCCTACCGCATCATTCCGGAGCCCCCCCTGGAAGAGATGGAGTTTTTTGTGGGCAGCGTGGATCTGAGCAGTCCTCAGGCCTACCAGTACAAGCGTTATGTCGAAGACCGCCGGTTCATTGTCTACAAGCAGTTGGCCAACGCCTACACCTATATCGGCTGGAATCTGAAAAACCCATTGTTTCAGGACCAACGGGTGCGGGAGGCTCTCACCATGGCCATTGATCGAAATCAAATCGTCTCTTATTTACTCACCGGACTCGGGGTGGTTTCCAACGGCCCCTTCCCTCCGCAGATGTGGTATGCAAGCCCCACGGTAAAGCCGCTGCCTTACGACCCAGCCAGAGCTAAGGCGCTGCTGGCCGAGGCAGGCTGGGTCGACCGAAACGGCGATGGGATACTGAAAAAAGACGGCAAGCCCTTCGAGTTCAACCTCATCACCAACAACGGCAATGTACTGCGCCAGAACGTGGCCGTCCTCGTGCAGCGCCAGCTCGCGCAGGTCGGGATCAAGGTCGGGATAGAACTCTACGAGTGGTCCGTTTTTATCCGGGACCGGATCAACTCCCGCAATTTCGATGCGACGGTCTTGGGCTGGTCTCTAGGGCTTGATCCTGATGTCTACGAGATCTGGCACTCGAGCCAGAGGGAAAAGGGATTTAACTTCGTCGGCTACAACAACCCCGAGGTGGATCGGCTCCTGGATCTAGGGCGGAGCGAATACGACCGGGAAACCCGACGGCGCATCTACAACCGGATCCAGGAACTCATCTATAAAGACCAGCCCTACACCTTTCTCTACGTGCCCGAGTCCACCCCCGCCCTGCACCGGGGAGAATTCGAGATGCTGCGCCGGGAATCCTCAGGCCGTTATAAAGAGGAAGAGATTCAGATGACCAAGGTGGGGCTTACCTATTACTTAAACCAGTGGTTCCGAACGAGCAACAAGCCTGCTCTTGCTCCGGAGTGAAAGCGATTCCATGTTCGGTTATATCATTCGCCGCCTGATCCAGACCATCCCGGTACTCTTCGGGATCACGGTAATTTCCTTCGCGATGATCCACATTGCCCCCGGCTCTCCGATCGGCCAGGCCCTGGACCCCAAGGTCCCCAAAAAAGTGGTCGAGCAGTGGGAGAAAAATTTCCATCTCAATGAACCTATGCTGGTGCAATACGGGCTATGGCTCAAAGATCTCTCCTCAGGTCAGCTGAAATCCTTCAAGGACGGCCGACCGGTTTTGGAAAAAATCGTGGAGAGGCTGCCGGCTACGATCTGGCTGAACGTGGTGGCCACCCTGATCTCTTTTGCCATTGCCATCCCCATGGGGATTTTTTCAGCCACCCACCGCTATTCGCTGCCGGATCACATATTCACTTTTTTTGCCTTCGTGGGAATCTCGGTACCGAGCTTCTGGCTGGCCTACATGCTCATCCTCCTCCTGGTTCAGGGTTTTGGGATTCCCGTCCTGGGCGTGCAGACTTTCGGTCTGGCAGCCCTGCCTCCCCTGGCGAGTTTGGCGGATCGGGCCTGGCACCTTTTCTTGCCCGCCGTGATTTTTGCCGTAGGAGAGATTGCGGTTCTGTCCCGATATATGCGGGGGAGCATGTTGGAGGTCGTTCGCGAGGACTACATCCGCACGGCAAAGGCCAAGGGCCTCAGCGAAGATCAGGTAAATTACCACCATGCCTTGCGCAACGCACTGTTGCCGATCGTAACGATCTTCGGTTTTCTCATTCCCTCTCTCATCGGAGGCTCGGTCATCATCGAATCGATTTTTGCCTGGCCCGGTATCGGACAGCTGGGCTACCAGTCCGTCTTGTCCCGCGACTACCCAACGATCATGACTCTGAACACGATCGCGGCATTTCTCGTGCTTCTAGGGAACCTGGCGGCCGACGTTCTTTACGCTTGGGTAGATCCGCGGATCAGCTATAGCTAGGGAGTTCTCCATGCCGCCAAACGGTGCTGAGATTGTCATGGAAGCATTGCAAAGTCCGAAGCCCTACAGCTTCCGCCGGGAGATGTTCAACCAGTTCCGTAAAAATCACCTGGCCATGGGGGGCTTAATCCTGATCGGATTTTTTTTCGTAATTGCTCTGACCGTTCTCTCCTTTGCTTTCTTCAAGGTCTATTTCCCCGCCGATCCCAACGCCATCAACCTCACCCAGCGGCTCCTTCCGCCCTCGGCTTCTCATCTTCTAGGAACCGACCAACTGGGCAGGGATGTCCTGAGCCGCATGCTCCACGGTTCCTGGATTTCCCTCACCGTCGGTTTCGTCTCCGTGGCGATTGCCATCAGCATCGGCGTGCTCATCGGAAGCGTGTCCGGGTACTTCAGGGGCTGGGTCGATGTGGTCCTCATGCGTTTCGTGGACATCATGATGACCTTTCCCACCTTCTTTCTGATCCTAACCGTCGTGGCCTTGCTGGGTCCTGGGTTTTGCAAAGTCATGATCGTTATCGGTCTCACGAGTTGGACGGGGACTGCCCGCTTCGTGCGAGCGGAAATTCTCTCTCTGAGGCAGCGGGATTTCGTTCAGGCGGCTCTGGCCGTGGGAGCCCCCAGCGGCCGGATTATCCTCAGGCACGTTCTTCCCAATGCCATGGCCCCCGTACTCGTTTCCGCCACTCTCGGAGTCGCCGGAGCCGTGTTGACGGAGTCGGGTCTAAGCTTCCTGGGGTTTGGAGTCCAGCCCCCGCAACCTACCTGGGGAAATATCCTGACCGAAGGGCGGCTCTACATTTTCGACGCCTGGTGGCTCACTTTGTTTCCGGGCCTGGCAATCCTGGCCATGGTACTGGCCTTCAATTTGTGCGGGGAAGGGATCCGCGACGCTCTGGATCCTCGCTTGCGGCGCTGACCCGGGTCTCCGAAATGACCAAGCCCGGCAGTATTTCCGGCTCGCAAGATAGATAGAGCGCAAGGTTCTTTTGCGGCTTGACAAGGGGGCCCTTCCCTCTATAATTACTTGAACGGTTTCAGAAATATGTGCCGAAGTGGTGGAACTGGTAGACACGCCATCTTGAGGGGGTGGTGGGCAAAACCCGTGGGGGTTCGAGTCCCCCCTTCGGCACCATTTCTTATCCTTTCTCTATTTCCACTGCGATTTTCATTACGCTGATTTTTCTATTGACACCCCTCTTCCCAATCTGCTAGAAATCACCAGCTCCAAAGACCACCCCCTGACCGCTCCAAGGCCAGTGGCTCCGGCTAAAAAGCCGGAGATGTGCTGTTGTCTATGGCGGCTACGGCTTACGTGAGTTTCAATCTTTCTAGGTGAGGTCTCAAAAAGAGGAGGTGAGAGAGATGAAGGCAGGAAAACTGAGCGCCCTGTTGCTGTGCACCCTCGCTCTGGTGGGTCTGGCCCTGTCTCCGGCATTGGCCCAGGAGAAGGCGAAGGCCAAGATGACAAAGATCTCCGGAGATGTTGGGAACGTAAACGAGGAGAAGAACACGATCACGATCGTGACCAAGGATGCCAAGATCATCACGATCAACGTTCCGGCGAAGGCCAAGCTGAAGATTGCCAAGCCCGGCAAGCTTGCTGACACTCCCCTGGGAGCAGCGGTCCAAGCCGATGTCGATGACAAGATGGACGCTGCCGAGGTAGTGGTCATTCCCAGATAGTAAACCGCGTTCTCACCGACTGGCCGGAGTTGCGGCTTCGCGAGCGCGCTCCGGCTGGTAATCCTTCCTGCGTTTTCCACGCGCCCGGAATCCTGCGCTTTGCCCTCGGGGCCTCTTCCGGTCAGAAATCCTGCCGGGACAAAAGAGTTGACGGCTCTCCGCCCGCAATGCTAGCATAAAAATTTCAAGGGGTTTTGCAGAGAAGGAGCGTTCCTTGCTTGACCTTCGACAGATCCGTTCCCGGCCGGAAGAAATTCAAAAACGTCTGGAAACCCGGGGGGGATCCTACACCCTTACGCCGATTCTGGAACAAGATGCGCTTCACCGAGATCTCCTTCGTCAAGTCGAACAGCTACGGTCACGCCGTAATGCAATTTCCGACGAAATCGGGAAACTCGTACGGGAGGAAAAGGATGCTGCGGCAAAAATTGCGGAGATGAAATCTCTTGGTGAGGAGTTGAAAGCTCTGGAAGATACGAAGCGCACCTGCCAGGAACGGTTGACCGGTCTCCTGCTGATGATTCCGAATCTCCCCCACGCCGATGTGCCCACAGGGAAAGACAGCGCTCAGAACCTGGAAGTGCGGCGGTGGGGAGAACCCCGAGAATTTGGATTTACACCACGCTCTCATGTGGAAATCGGGGAAAACCTGGGGATCCTGGACTTTCAGCGAGCCGGAAAGATCGCCGGGAGCCGCTTCGTCCTGCTCAGGGGGCTGGGAGCCCGTCTGGAGCGAGCCCTGCTGAACTTCATGGTGGAGCTTCATACCCGCGAACACGGCTACGAGGAGGTGTGGACTCCCTTCCTGGTGAACCGGGAAAGTGCCACCACCACCGGAAACTTGCCGAAATTCGAGGAGGATCTCTTCAAGGTGGAAAACGGGGAATATTATCTGGTCCCCACCGCCGAAATCCCCGTTACGAATATTTTTCGGGACGAGATCCTGAGAGGGGAAGACCTCCCTATCCGCTACGTTGCTTACACCCCCTGCTTCCGGCGCGAGGCAGGATCCTACGGACAAGACACCCGTGGGATCATTCGCCAGCATCAGTTCGACAAGGTGGAGATGGTGAAGTTTGTCTCTCCCGAAGATTCCTATGACCAATTGGAGAGCCTGGTAGCCGATGCGGAGAGCGTCCTGCAGCGATTGGGGCTTCCCTACCGGGTCGTGGTGCTGTGCACGGGGGACATGGGGTTCGCCTCTGCCAAGACCTACGACATCGAAGTTTGGGTCCCTTCCCAAGGCCGCTACAGGGAAATTTCCTCCTGCAGCAACTTCGAGGATTTCCAGGCCCGCCGTGGGAACATCCGCTTCCGGCCCCGAGGAGGAGGGAAGCCGACGTTTGTGCACACACTGAACGGCTCGGGCCTGGCCATCGGGCGCACCATGGTGGCCCTTCTAGAAAATTACCAGCAGGAGGATGGAAGCGTCCTGATTCCTGCCGCCCTTGGACCTTACATGGAGGGGTGCGAGCGAATACCCAAAAGGTAAAACAACGACGGCGGAGGGATGGCCGAGCGGTTTAAGGCGGCGGTCTTGAAAACCGTTGTCCTGAGAAATCGGGACCGTAGGTTCGAATCCTACTCCCTCCGCCAACGTCTTTGGCGCCATTTCATCCGCCACAGGCAGCCGATTCTGTGATAATCTGGTGCGGAAATCAGGTGTGGAGAGGTGGCCGAGCTGGCCGAAGGCGCACGCCTGCTAAGCGTGTGAGGGTCTTAAAAACCCTCCGAGGGTTCGAATCCCTCCCTCTCCGCCATGAAAATAAGCCATTGGGTTACCAACGATTTTCTTCCGACGCGCCCTTAGCTCAACTGGATAGAGCGACGGACTACGGATCCGTAGGTTGGGGGTTCAAATCCCTCAGGGCGCGCCAATTTTTTCATAGGTAAGAAGGACCTTCTTCGTCTCTCCACCTTTTCCCAGATTACGAAAAAAACGAAATCCAGGTCACAAATAAATATTTCAAGAGATGCTTCCCCGAAACGATAGATAAAAGGAGGGATTTTTCGAAATGATCGGCAGGTGTTGTCGGGAAATTTTATAAAGGGAGGCATTCATGGGGAATGGAAACGGAAGTCGGACATGTACCGGAAAAAATTACGCGGACAATCCCCTCGTCCGGCAATGCAAGCAGATCCGCTTTCTGATCGTCCACGAAAATGCCCCCGTGCGTAAGCTCATCAAGTCGATCCTGCGGAATATGGGTTTCACCTTGATCCTTGAGGATTCCTCCACCGGAAACTTTCTAGGCACTTTGAAAAAGGAAAACGTCCACGTGTTGATTTGCAGTGGGAAGGACTCCGATCACGAGAACTGGGACTGGGTAAAAACTCTGCGGACCCAGGAGCACGCCCGGAAAACCGGCGTGATGATTCTCAGCAGCGTGACCGACAAGGAAACCATTCTGGGCGCTATCCAGGCCGGGGTCGATGACTACATTGTCATGCCCTTTTCCGCCCAGGCCTTCGAGGAACGGATCAACGCCCTGTTTCAGAAAAGACAGCTACTGTCTTGACCGTCTGCGCGCTTCGACCTGTGCAGCCGGCATTCCTGCGTGCTCATTGATCTCGAGCGAGCTTCTACTTGCCGCGCAGTTTCTTGACGTCTTCGGGAGTCACTGTCGGCGCGTTATTTCCCCAGCTCGTGCGTTCGTGGTTCACCACCGCAGCAATCTGCTCGTCGCTTAGCTGGCCGCCCTGCGGAGGCATGGGAGTTTGGTAGAGAACTCCGCCGATTTTCTTCCCTTGAACTCCCTTGAGAATTGCCAGGATGTGTTCTCTCGGGTTCTTGGCCAGAACCACTGCATTGCCTTTTAAAGGGGGAAAGGTGTTGGGAAGGCCCACGCCGGTCGGCTGATGGCAAGCGGCGCAGGTATTCATATACACCTGTTCACCCGATTTCTTCCATTCGAAAGACTTGGAAGTTTTGGCGGAGGCTTTCTCGGCGGCCAAGAGAACCGGCCTGCCGACCTGGGTTGCTCCCGAGGAGGAATTCTCGGCCTCGCCGGCCGCATAAAGCGCCACGGCCCCAATAATAATTGCAGTAAAACAGAAGACCAAAACCCGGAAAAGTCGCCATTGACCTACTCGGAATTTCATGACCTTTTTCCCTCCTCTATACGAAATGCCGCCCCTCCCGGAGGCTCGTTAACCAAGAAGAACACCCACCAAGCTTCCCGGAGCCGATGGAATACAACCAGCATGCAACGTTGACAATATAGCATTTCTTTTTTTTTGTGCTTCTAAAAAGTTACTCTAGACATTCGGCGCAATCGTGGTTAAATAGAACTGCTCGCGGGAAGTGACCCCTGTGATCCAGATCAAAACTGAGAATGAGGGATATCACAAGAGGGAGCGCAACCGCGCCGGCAAGAGGGGGATCTATCCAACCCCCAAGCTTAATCTACGAAGTGTGAACTATGGGGAAGCAGCAGATTCAGGAGGAGTATCTTGCGGCGTCTTCTCATTGGTGTGGCTTCAGTCGTTTTCATCGCAATCCTCATAGGTGTTTATTTCCTGGTCTACAGGGGAAACTCAGGGCCGATTCAACCAATCGCCTTCAGTCATAAGATCCACGCCGGCGATTATGAAATCCCCTGCCAGTACTGTCATGCCGGCGCCCGGCGTTCTCCTGTTTCCGGAATCCCATCCGTGGAGCGTTGCATGGGCTGTCACAAGATTGTGGGCGCCGACAAGCCTGAAATCATCAAGCTAAAAAGCTACTGGGACCGCAAAACGGCAATCCCCTGGGTTCGGGTCTATCAACAACCCGGTTATGTCTTTTTCACCCATGAGCCCCACATTCGCAGGGGAATTGAATGCCAGAACTGTCACGGCCCCGTGCAAACGATGGCGCGGGTCTATGAGGCGGTAAAGCTGAACATGAGTCGTTGCGTTGATTGCCACAAACAAAACAAGGTCAGCGTGGACTGTTATATATGTCATCGATGAGGGAATCGGGCATGGGGGGCATCGACCGCAGGGATTTCTTGAAAGCCATCGGCGTGGGAGGAGCCACAGTCGCTTTGTCCGGTTGCTCTCAGGCCCCGGAAAAGATCATACCGTACCTGGTCCCTCCCGAGAACCCACACCTGGGACTTTCCCTGTGGTATGCCACGACTTGCCGGGAGTGTCCGGCAGGCTGCGGCTTGCTCGTGCGCACTCAGGACGGCCGTGCCCTCAAGGTAGAGGGAAACCCATCCCATCCTCTAAACCAGGGACGCCTGTGTGCCCGAGGGCAATCTTCCCTCCAGGGTCTCTATAATCCGGACCGGATCCGTCAACCCCAGTGGAAAAAGAGCGATGGTTCCTTTGAACCCATCGACTGGGCCCAGGCGGAAAAAATCGTGGCGGAGAGGCTTGCAACGTTTGTCCAGCAGGGTAGCTCCGCCAAGGTGGCTTGTGTAACGCCCCTATTGACGGGAACCCTGGACCGATTGTTCGACAACTGGCTGGCGGGTCTGGGATCCAAACTGCGCTATTCCTACGAAGCTTTCTCTTATGAACCCGTGCGAGCAGCCAACCGGCTCACCTTCGATCAAGACGCGATTCCGTCCTACGACCTTTCTCAGGCTCACATGATCCTCTCCTTTGGCGCGGACTTTCTGGAGACTTGGGTTTCTCCTGTGGCTTACAGCGCCCAATACGCCCGCATGCGAACGTTCCGCAACGGCACCGTGGGCACCTTTGTCCACGTGGGACAACGTATTTCCTTGACCGGGGGGAATGCGGACGAATGGATCTCCGTGAAGCCCGGAGCCGAGATTTTCGTAGCCTTGGGAATGATCCGAGAGATTCTGGCGCAGGGGGCGGGGTCCTCACTGCCCGCAGCGGAAAAGGAGATGATTGCCCGACTCGTGGAGCCGTTCGATCCGAAAACCGTGGAGTCCCGCACCGAGGTGCCATCTCAAACTCTCAAGCGCCTGGCTCAACAATTCGCAAAGTCTCAACCGGGCCTCGCCCTCGGCGGAGCCGTAGCAGGCAGCGGGCAGAATGCCACGGCAACGATGGTCGCAATCAATCTCCTGAACTATGTGGCCGGCAACGTTGGCCGCACGGTCAACTTCGGTTCTCCGTCAAGCCTGGGACGGCTCTCCACATATCAGGACATGCTGGGCCTCATCGATCGCATGAATCGAGGAGAAGTGGAAGTTCTTCTCCTTTACCAGGTAAATCCACTGTTCACTCTCCCCGAGAACAGCCGCTTCCAGGAAGCGATGGCCAAGGTTCCCTTGATCGTGAGCCTAAGCAGCTTCCTGGACGAGACCACAGCCAAGGCTCACGTCATCTTGCCGGACCATGCACCCCTGGAAAGCTGGGGAGACTTTTCTCCACAAGAAGGGGTCCGCAGCTTGATCCAACCGGTGATGAAGCCTCTGTTCGACACGAAAGCCGCCGGAGACACTTTGATCTCGATTGCCCGCCAAGTAGGAGGCAAGCCGGC